>JABMRN010000073.1 GCA_013202515.1 Candidatus Omnitrophota bacterium
GGGTCCAGACGGTAGGCCCATCTAATCAGGCGTTGTCGAACTTCAATGCTACGCTTAATGCGATATTAGAAATGGATGATGAAGTAAGATTTCAACAAATCCTGAAAGGTTTAGACCGGGCAAGGGAAAGGGGAAGCGCAGTTCTTTTAGATAATATTAAATATAGCAATAATTTTGGATTAAGATTATGGGATTCAATGCCTTTTAACAATGGATCTGGAAGGCTAGTTGATGGTTTGCCATTTGACGGCATCAACGTAGCGGTGGGAGATAAAGATGCAACTTTTCTATTTACTTTCGCCACTTTTGCAAACGGGTATTCAACATTCAGTATTCATTATCATGCCCATATACCTCATGGTAAAGCTATAGTAACATCTCTCATTTGTAGACCTGTCACATTCAAACACGAATTACCCGCCATTCAACTTACACATGATGATGCCGCTTTAAGAACATGGGAAAGAAAATTTTTCACTACAATAAGAAAACTTGTTAAAAATATTGGGCTATATAATACCGCACCAGGAGTTTCGGAAACAGCCTCTGCTGTTGATTCACTTATTGATGTCGGATATCAAATTAGGATAAAAGCTGATTTAAAAAAATTACCCAGAGCAGGGGATAATATGTACTTCAGAGTATTTGACAATCCTGCGACCCCTCTTTCTCAAGTTGCAAGAAATGCTGCGGATGTAATATCCGTAGATAAGCCACGGAGTGATAGACCTAACTATGATATGACAATAAGCGATCTCTTAAATCTTGTTAATAGCCAGCGAATCCCCGTTACCGCAAAAGAAAATGCGGAATTAATCCTCGCGATATCTCCTCAAGGAGAACAGTTGGCAAGATTGTATGACTTTCTTGCAGAGGGTTGTAATGTTGAGGATTTACGCGTACTTATGTATATGTTCAATGAAGATTATAACCAAAATGCTGTACCTGTCGTATACAATGTCGATGGCAAGCCTTCCGTTTTTTATGTGAATTACATGGTTAATCGTACTCTTAGATATATGATCGAACAGCCAAGATCAGCCAAATCCGCCGATGGTCAATCTTTTGTCAGCTATATTCCAGTATACTTTGCAAGCGGCAGTGACGCGGGCAAATGGGCGGCTCAAATAAAGATATGGTTCAATCAATACGGGCAGGTCGTTGAGGTTGCTGCGCATGATACGAATGGGAACAGCGTAAGAAAGATAATCGAACCTGTGACCGGCAAAAAAAAGATAGTAACGATGCGTATACTAAAAAGTCCCAGTGAAGAACGTGATCTGGTCAATCTTACAGAAGAAACCAACGTCCTTGAAGGCGACGTGATGACAATGGTTTTGCAAAAAGAGATAACAACTGAAGTTATTTCTCCCAATCAAAAGCGTGTCATTTCAGAAGAGTACGAAAAACACGGGAATAAGAGAATTTTGGTTAGAGCGAGTGTAATAACCGAAAAGCTTAAAAAATTTGAAGAAAACTCGATATGGGTTAGAGCAAATACCTATTTTGTTAAGCCTCTAGAGAATAACTTAACCGTTGAAAAAACAGGCGGCGAAAAACCTGCTTATAGTGGGCAGATATCTATCATTAATAGTAAAGGAGAAGTCGTTAAGGGAATAGACGGAAAAGTATTTTATAAAGACGGGAAATACGTAATATCAGGGATAACAAAGGTAGTGAATAGTTATCTAACCAAAGAAAGGAAATTCGGCATTTTTGTAATTCCAGAAGGCACACCTATGAGCTATTACTATTCCCAGGACGGCACAAAAGTGTCACACGCGGTTTGTCATATTACAGGTTCGTCCGAGGTAATCCTGCGATATTACGAAGATGCCATCGGCGTTGTACGTTCCGACCAGCCGTTTATAGAGGAATTATACGATGCGGATGGTAATCTTATAGAAAATAGCCCAAAAGAAAAGGAAGAAGAGCCGGTACCGAAAACTGACGAAGAAAGCGAAGAAGTGAAGGATGATATTCCAGTAGTTCATCCGAAAGAACCCGAAACAAAAGAAATAGTGAAAGAAGAGACAAAAGAAGAAGAGATCACCGAAGAAAAAACCGACGAAACGACATTGCCACAATCCGATATTCAAATAAAGCAGCCGAAGGAGGAAAGCTTAAATCGGACAACCGACGAAGAAATCATAGAGGAAAAACAAGCAGCTCTAAAATGGATACTGCTTTTAATGGCACCGTTCTTAGCAGCTATTCTCTTTGTAAAGGATCTAATAAGACATAGAAGAAAACCGGTTAAAGATATTGAGGTGCAATGGGAAAAGAAGGTTGAAGAATTTTTAAAACTGGGGAAAGGACATTTTAGGTATGAGGAAGAGCTTTTGCTCAATAATTGGAATTTTGTGGAGAACGCCTTAAAAGGGAAAATGCAACTACCGTTAATGGTAGATGTCCAACCCACAAGTATTTGTAATAATAGATGCAGGTGGTGCATCGGCGATAAGCACAGACCTACCGAACACGTTTCCATCAGTGAGAGTACAATGCTGAAATTAATAGACAATCTATGCGGATATGGCGTTAAAACAATAAGATTTTCAGGTTATTACGGTGAACCGTTGTGCAATCCCGCGACTATTCCCGCAGCAAAAAAAGCCATAGATAAAGGAATGAGGGTTGGGCTTCATACCAATGGCAGGCTTTTGAACAGGCAAGCACGAGAGGTATTTTGTCAACGCATGGTACGTGCATATCAGCTTAGACGCGCAAAACAACATAGTACACAATATCCTGAAAGAGACATCAGGCTCTCCCTTCGACACCATAATAGAAAATATCAGGCAATTGTCCAC
>JABMRN010000074.1 GCA_013202515.1 Candidatus Omnitrophota bacterium
ATTATATATCGCACGAGCTGGGAGATTACCTGCGCTCGCTATATAATACACTCAAGGCAAATTTCAAGGATGTTAAAATTATTCCCGGTGACTCGGCACACTTCCTAGCATCGAACACAGAAGGCATTATTACCCTTGATTACAACAGGATAGAGGCAAGTCGAAAACAAAAAAATATACACACAGATTTTGTAAGACCTTATTACCTCTTTGCAGTACTTTCGATGGATAGGATATGCTACATAAATGAAATCGTCACTAATTCAGACGCGATTGAACACAAAATTTTTACCATTAACAAAGACTTTCATCCTATTTCCTATTACTTTGACATGGTTCTGTGGACTAGCTACCAGTCAAATAAACTTGCGCGTTTTATTAGAAAAATAAATAAAGATCTTATAATCAAAGTATTTTGGATTTTCCTTATGGTTCTTCTTATCTTCGCCTTCATGACGAGAAAAATGACCCGTTATAAACATGTGGCAACAGTTTTTGCGCTCGGGACAACGGGTTTCAGTGAAATGACCTTTCAAATTCTAATCATTCTGGGTTTTCAAACCATATATGGGTATCTTTATTATAAGATAGGGATTATTTTCACTGCATTCATGGTTGGGCTCGCCCTCGGTACATTCTGCACTATGCGCCTTATTGACAAAGTTAAGCGGTTTTACAGAATGTACATAAATATACAACTTGCCGTTCTCGCGTATCCTCTTTTTCTTATGGCTTTGTTTTATCTAATGTCAAAAGGCTATGGTCCATTTTATAACATAGGTTCTAATATAATTTTTTCCTGCCTTCCTTTTATTGCCGGTTTTATTGGTGGGATGCAGTTTCCCATAGCTAACAAAATTTATCTTTCAGGCACCGACGGCGTAATCCGGTCCGCCGGAATTACTTACGCCGCAGATCTAGCAGGATCCTGCATTGGAGCGCTTATGGTAAGTGCGTTCATAATCCCCTTAATAGGCATTTATGGAACATGCATTGGCGTAACGTTGCTAAACCTAGTTGCGTTAGCTGCGCTTTTGTTAGGAGCTCGAAAAAACAATGTTTAAAAAAAAGAATCTAAAACCCATAATTATTGTTATAGCAATACTTTCAGCACTTCTCTTTCTTCAAAAATTGCGCGTTTTTAACCCAGTCTCCATTAAGCCTGGAAAAGGGAACCTATGTTTTGTAAAGCGGGTAGTGGACGGAGACACGCTACTCTTGGCAGATAACGACAGGGTTCGATATATCGGCATCAATACCCCGGAGACGAAACATCCGCATAAGGCGGTTGAATGGATGGGCAAGGAGGCCTCTGATTTTAATCGGAAGCTTGTAGAACATAAATGGATAAGCCTTGAATTTGATATTGAAAAGCGGGATAAATACGGCCGTCTTTTAGCATATGTTTATGTTGATGGTATCTTTGTAAACGCTGAATTGGTAAAAGAAGGTTTTGCCCAGGTATATACGTTCCCTCCAAATGTGAAACACGTGGATCTTTTGCTAGAATGTCAAAGACAGGCACAAAAAGAACGTAAGGGCTTATGGAGCAAAGATTAGCTCATTCTGCTCGTATGAACGCCTTCTATCTATTTTTTTTAATATACCCACCCTATTGACGCCTGCTAGTCCCTGTGCTATACTTTCCTATGATTATTATATAATAAGGAGCTAAACATGAAGAGTCCGAATGTCGAAAGGCGTAAATATCTCAGAATAGAGGTTCCTTTAAACTTGAGGATCATTACCGAATCGGGTGATATGGACAGCCCTAAGGTAAAAAATATTTCGCCGCTTGGAATAAGATTTGAAACAAAGAAACAACTAAAAGACGGGGATCATCTGGAGTTAACCCTTGAGCTACCAAAAGCCAAAAATCCAGTCCATATTCATGGAAAAATTATCTGGCATAAAAAGACTTCCCTCGAAGACAATGCATCGTTTGACGTGGGCTGCGAATTCATCAGAATAGAAGAAGATAACAAAAATACTTTTTTAAAATATTTTTGTGATTTGATATATAAGCAAAAAGCCAAATAACAATAGGGGGAACCATTGAAAACATTCATCATTTCCATTTTGATTATATTTCCAGTTTTACTAGCTGGTTGTGCAGATATACAGCTGCCAACACCGCAAGAGATCATAAAACATCCTATCGGAACTGAATCTGTCAAGGTAGGAATGACCAAAGACCAAGTCAGAGAACTGTGGGGCGGTCCCGACAGGATTACGTTTGTTGAAATCGACGAAGGAACTGAAGCCCGATCAAGAGAAATGTGGTATTACAAGTCATTCGTCGGGATGATTCCGGTTGACGCAGGTTATCTCTCAAAACCAAAATATCTGTATTTTGACGGAGACAATCTGACGAACGTTACCGAAACTCCTTTAAAAACTGTTAGCGAAAAATAGGCGGGAATAATGTTCAGAATAATGTGCAAATCGAAAATCAAAAAAGCTACGATTACAAAAAAAGATCTCTACTACTCTGGAAGCATAGGCATTGACAAAAAGATATTGACTGCTTCAAACATATACCCAAATGAGGCAGTGCATGTTTTGAATCAAAACAACGGCCACAGATTTGAAACATACGTTATACCCGAAAAAGAAGGCTCGGGCGCAATCGTGCTGTACGGACCCGCCTCAAGGCTTGGAGAGGTAGGTGACACAATAATAATACTCTCAAACGCATTGATCGAGGGCAAAGAAGCCCCTAACCTTGAAACAAGGATCGTTGAACTTGATAAAAAAAATAACATCATGAAGAAATGAAAAACGATCTACCTTTCTCGATAATAAAGCAGCCGGCAGCCGTTCTAAGAAAAAAAGCCAGAAGAATAAAAAGAGTAACTGATGAGCACCGCCTGATACTTGAGAAAATGGTAGCGGCGATGAAGAAAAGCAAAGGCATGGGTCTTGCCGGTCCGCAAGTAGGCCTTGATCTTCAGATTGCAGTAGTTGATACCGGTGAGGGGCTTTTAAAAATAATAAACCCGTCTATTGTGAAGAAAGATGGGTATGATACGATGGATGAGGCGTGTCTAAGCGTCCCCAATGCTTTGGTGAGAGTTAAGCGGTCTGGGCGAATAACGGTTAAATATACTGACGAATGGGGAAAACAAGCAACAAGAATTTTCGTCGGGTTGACCGCAAAGGCTATTCAGCATGAAGTTGATCATCTAAACGGCCGGCTGATCGTTGATTATCAACCGTGGTATAAACGTATATTCAAACAGTGAGGATCGTCATGTTAGAAGACAAACTAAATCAAGATCTTAGGAAGGCCTTGAAAGAAAAGGATGCTATTAAAGCGTCGGTGTTGCGAATGTTAAAAGCAGACATAACAAACGCTGAGATTAAATTGAACGAGCAATCTCTTAAAGATGAGGGCGTCTTAAAGATTATTCAGCAACACATAAATAGACATAAGGATTCTATCGAACAATTCAAAAAGGCAAACAGAAATGACTTGTTCGAAAAAGAAGAAAAAGAACTTGCGGTGCTTAATACCTATATGCCAAAACAGCTTTCTGACAATGAGCTTGAAGCACTGGTAAAATCTGCCATCGCTGAACTCGGCGCTATAACCAAGAAAGACACGGGCAAGGTCATCAAGACAGTTATGGAAAAATCAAAGGGCGCTGCAGATGGAAAAAGAATCAGTCAATTTGTGGGGCAGCGCTTAACAGGGGAAAGCAATGCTTGAACTTTTATTATACGAAAACGACGGGAATTGCCGCGTCATAGAAAAACTCGAAGACATAAAAAAGGAAGTAAAAAACAAGGATGCCCTTTTGTGGCTTAATGTAGAAAAGCCCACGGAAAAGGACATGGAGCTTCTTATACAGTGTTTTAATTTTCATCCGCTTGCTATAGAAGATTGCTTAACTTCGATACAAAGACCAAAAATCGATCGCTACGATGATTATCTTTTTATAGTGCTGCATGCCGCAACCCTAAGCCCACACAAAGACAAAGCAACTTCCTTAGAGCTTGATACCTTCATCGGCCAAAATTTTATCGTAACGGTTCACATGAAGCCGATTAAAAGTGTTGCATCAGCTCGTTCAAGATGTATAAAAAATCCTCAAATTCTGTCAAAGGGTCCAGCCCATTTATTCTACACAATAGCCGATTCCCTTGTAGACAACTATTTTCCTATACTCGCGCAGCTAGATAAAGACATAGAAAAAACTGAACAGCTGATTTTTAAAGACCACGCGTCAGAAAATGTCAGTAAAATTCTTAACCTCAAAGAAATCGTACTTACCCTAAGGCGCTTCATTGGTCCACAGAGGGAAATCGTAAACTTCCTCGCAAGGGGCGATTATCAGCCAACGATAAGCGCGGATCTTTCGATATATTTCAGGGATATCGCAGATCTCCTTGCTCGGATATCAGACACCCTTGATGGGTATCGAGATATACTCACAAATATCCTCGACGGTTTCACATCCGTTACCTCTAACAAACTCAATGAAATCATGAAGGTTCTCACTATCATAGCCACCATTATGATGCCGCTGACCCTCGTAACAGGAATATACGGCATGAATTTCCAATTTATGCCGGAGCTGAACTGGAAGTACGGGTATTTCGTGATTCTATTCATAATGTTGTCTATCGGCGGCAGCATGCTGCTTTACTTTAAACACAAAAAGTGGCTCTAATACTATTTATATTTATCCTATTTCTTTTACTTTCCGCCTTTTTTTCTGCATCGGAAACAGCATTTCTTTCGCTTAACAAATTTCAATTAAATAAAATGGGGGACTCACCCTCAACCGATAGAATCGTAGCGATCCTTTCGCGTCCCAGGAGTTTTATCCTCACTATTCTCACAGGCAATACGCTCGTAAATATCGCAGCGAGCTGCGCGGCTACCATTTTTGCAGTACATCATTTTGGGGAAATGGGAGTAGGTATAGCTATAGGCGTTGTGCTCTTTGCGCTTCTAATATTCGGTGAGGTTCTGCCAAAAACATACGCGTATCTTTTTGCAGAGAAATTCGCGCATTTTGCTGTCTACCCCATAAGCATAGTCATCAAGATACTATGGCCAGTTCGAAAAGTCTTGTCTTTAATTACCGATAGCATTATCGAAAGACTCGGGGTCATTGCACCTAAGGATACTACAGAAATCACTGAAGAAGAAATAAAATCCATGGTTAAAATCGGCCACAGAGAAGGTGTTGTAGAGGAAATCGAAAAAGAAATGATCTATGGCGTATTTGATTTTAAAGATCAGCGCGCAAAAGATATTATGACGCACAAGATTGACATAAAAGCGCTTGATTTCGATATGCCATCAGAAAAAATAATCGAATACGTAAAAAAGGTAAAAAATTCGAGACTTCCCGTTTTTCGTGATACCGTAGATAACGTAATAGGAATTGCCTTTGCGAAAGAAATTTTATTTAATCCTAGCGACAATATTAAAGATATGCTGAGAGAACCCTACTTTGTTCCAGAGTCAGAAAGAATCCAGAAGTTACTTGGAGATCTCCAAAAAAGGGCTATTCAGCTGGCGGTCGTCACAGATGAGTATGGAATGACAACAGGAATTGTTACCATGGAAGACATACTTGAGGAGATAGTAGGTGAAATCATCGACGAATATGATAAAGAGAAAGAACTCATTACCCGAATAGACGAGAATAATTATCGCCTTAACGGGCTCTTGAGAATTGACGAAGCCAATAAGACATTTAAATTAGGGATAAAAACAGAGGAAGTCGATACGATGGGGGGCTTTGTATCACTTTTGATGCAGAAAATACCGAAAGAAAATGAAACTGTAACATATAAAAAGTTTGAGTTCAAGGTGGTTAAGGTATATAGAAACAGAATCCAGGAGCTGCTTCTCACAAAAAAATGATAACCACATTATCGATTCTTATACTGATTTTCATAGGACTAAATGCTTTTTTTGCGGGCTCTGAAACAGCCCTTACCTCATTAAATAAGATTAAACTCCGACACCTAGTAGAATCTAAAAATAATAAGGCAATAGTTTTGAATAATTTTTTAAAAGACGAATCGCACTTTTTAGGTACTACGTTGGTCGGAACAAATATCTCTATTGTAATAAGCTCGGTACTTGCAACCCACCTATTTACGGTACTCGGAATGGGGAAGAATGCCGCGCTAGTTTCGACAATTGTAATGACAACACTTATTCTTATATTCGGTGAGATAATACCCAAGGCCATTTTTAGACAATCATCAAATGCAATTTCACTTGTAATGATAACCCCGCTTAGATTCTTTTACAAAATTCTTTATCCGATAATATTCATTGTAAGCTCGATTACAAAAATTATTCTAAAGCCTGTTAAAGCAAAGTCGGCTGGGCTAACCAAACCCTTTATCTCAAGAGACGATATCGAGGAAATGCTGATTGCATCTAAGAAAAAAGAGTTCATAAGCGGTCCGGATGAAAAAACCTTAATTAGGCGGATATTCAAAATGGGGGTTACTACAGTTGGGAAAATTATGACGCCCCTAGCTGGAGCAACGCTTGTACGCGCCGAAGACACAACGGACGATCTGAAAAAAATAGCCTCAAGTTCGGGATTTTCCAGATTTCCCGCGTATGAAGGCACTGTTAATAATATTATCGGCATCATCAATGTATATGACATACTCTTTTCAGGAGGCGAAGACGCTTCGTTAAAAAATTATATAAAGCAGTCTTTCTTTATAAGCGAAAAGGAAAGAGTTGACAGGGTGCTTCATGAGCTCAGGAAAAGAAAGAAAATTATGGCAATCGTCATCGACAGCGAAGGAAAAAGCATAGGGCTTATTACAATCGAGGACTTGCTTGAGGAATTAGTAGGGGAGATAGGGGGGTAATTATGCTAGGCCTTTTATACATAGCACCAGTAATAGTAATCGTTATAATATCAGCGATAGTAGTCAAGGTAGCAACAGTTGCATTAAAGCTGACTGGCATGGAAGACGCTAAGGCAAGATTCCAAGCTTTGTCCGCCTTTACCGGAACCGGATTTACAACTAAAGATTCAGAGCTCATAGTAGAAAACCGTACACGCCAAAAAATTGTTATGGTCTTGATGATACTTGGTAATGCCGGTCTCATCACAGTAATAACAGCATTAATATTTTCTTTCGAAAAAAGTGGTGCAACACCCGCTCTCGTCAACAGTGCCGTATTGATTTTAGTTCTTTTTTTACTCTATAAATTAGCCACGCATAAAAGGCTAACGCGTATACTGACGAAAAAAATTGAGGATCAGCTCGAAAAGGGTCCCATTTTTCAAAAGAGACCTGTAGAGGAAATTGTTCATATTGCCAAGGATTACGGCATTGCAGAGGTAACTATGAAAGAAAAATGCAACGACCTTGGAAAATCCATCATGGATTCATCTTTCAGGGAAAAAGACATATTGATACTTGCTATTGAACGAAAAAGCGGTGTTATTCCTGCACCCAAGGCTGAAGATGTAATTAGGCTTGGCGATACACTTATATGCTATGGGAGACTTAACAACATAGAAAAAATCATAACAGATCAGTGATGGCCGCTAGAAGATTCCCTATAGCCAGGTTTATTTTATTATCTTTTTTCTCTTTAGCAGGCGCTTATGCTATAATATTAATAATATATTTCGTAAGAGAGCCACACTTTATTGTACCGATAAGAAGCGAGAATACGGCTATTACGGTACGCAATGACGCCTACGGAGATGGTTATTTTGGAGCAAAGAGAAGCAACAATAGAACGCATTCCGGAATTGACCTTGAAGCACCTGTAGGAACACCGGTTTACGCTTCAAAAAGCGGCATTGGGCTTTTTAAAAAGCTAAAAACGGGATACGGCAATCTGGTTGTTATATACCATGTAAACGGCGATGAAAGCCGTTACGGGCATCTTTCAAAATCAAACATCAGAGAATATGGCTGGGTCAAGCAGGGAAAAATCATCGGTTATGTCGGAAAAACAGGCAACGCAGGAAATAGAAATATGAAGGCGCACCTGCATTTTGAAATAAGAAGATACGGAAAACCGGTAGATCCTGTTCTATATTTGTAATAGAATATATCTTTATAACATAATTGAAAAAGAGAGGTAAAAATGAAGAAAACGTTGCTGGTGTTCATTATAATATCATTCTCTCTTGCACTCACAGGCTGCGGTGAAACATTGACCGGGGTGTCAAAAGATGTAAGCAGGATGGGAAAAGGCGTTAAAACAATATTTGTACGCGATTCAAATTAATGAAATTCAAATAAATACACGGACGATTTTATTAAATTATGAATATACGAAAGCGTCGGGAAAAAGATATAACTATACTTTATCTTGAAGGCAAGATTGATATAGATAGTGCCAATTTCATTGAAGAAACAAGTAATCTTATAAAAAGCGGTCACAGGAATCTTCTATGCAACTTTAGCAACATAAACATGGTTGATTATAACGGGTTGTCCATTATTGTCATTGCATATAAGAATGTAGTAAATAACGGCGGTATCATGAAGCTTTGCGCTATTCCTCAACACGTTAAGGAATTGTATAAGTTGGTGCGCCTTGATCTTGTATTCGATGTGTACGAGGATGAACCTAGTGCCATCAAAAGCTATGAAACATCAACCAAAATTGACAAGCTATATTTAAGGCGCAGGTTCAAGAGGCTGGACCTCCAGCTTCCCGTCACATATAAATTGCCCTCTGATTCCAAAGTTAGAAAAGGAAAAATATTGAATATGAGCGCTGAGGGTATTTTTATATACATCAAAGAAAGTCTTCCCGTATCAAGCCAGATAGAAATAGAGTTAGGCGTCCATGAAATAGGCGAACCGATACGTGTTCTCGGCCGCATAGTATGGCTTGCGGATAAAGAGCTTCAGCCTCATTGCTATCCTGGCCTAGGCGTAAAATTCCTTGATGTTAAGCCGGCAGAACAAGGAAAGATTATTGATTTCATCGACAAAAACATTACACACAGGAGTGAATTGTAGCCTGCAACGTAATTAACAAAGAAAATATGAACGATAAATGTACTTTTAATGATTGTAAGGAACAAAGGGTAGCCTTTTCAGAGTGCTGCTGGGAACATACTGAAAAAAAAGACGGGTACATAAATACTCTTTCGTCCAAAATAAAAACAGGCATCTCCTTAAAAGGCGCTAATCTCTCAAAAGTTGTTTTAAGAAATCTTGACCTTTCACGAAGTGATTTTTCAGGTGCAATTCTTTCGCGCGCGGACCTTTCAGGCTCGAGCCTCTTTGATACTAACCTAAAAGGGGCCGAACTTCTTGGTGCAAACCTTTCTGGGTCAGATTTAACATCGGCATCACTTGAAGGTGCGGATTTAACTAAGTCAAATTTATTCGGCGCCAGGCTTTGGCACGCTGATTTAAAAAGCGCAAACTTAATTGAGGCTAATTTATCATCAACAGACCTTTGGGGAACACGCCTTTTCGATGTCAGACTGTGGCACACAAACCTAACAAATGTCTCATCGCTCAGCAGAGAAAACTTTACACATAGAAAAAATAGATACACGACGCACTGCCGCATAAACGAACAAGGCATACTTTCTTCTGAAGATGGCTATAGATCTTTAAAAAGACACTTTCTCGCAAGGGGCCGGTATAACGAAGCAAGCTGGGCCTCTTATAAAGAAAAGAACCAGGAAAAAGCCCTTTTGAAAAAGAATCGTAATCCGGCCTACTTACCTAGCCTCATAATGAACATCCTATGCGGCTATGGTGAAAAACCTAACAGGATTATTATGTCAAGTTTTTTCGTTGTAGTAGGCTACGCAACTATTTACAAAATTTTAGGCGCAATAAGGGCAGCTGACACTCCCGCATACATATTATCCATGGGTGACTATATATATTATAGTGTTATTACCTTTACAACCGTTGGATACGGTGATTTTATACCCAAAGCAGCTCCTCTTTTCAGGTTGCTAGCGGCAAGCGAGGCATTCATCGGAACATTCATGATCGGACTCTTTATATTCACGCTAGCAAGAAAATATGCTGCACGATAAGAGAGATTCTTTAAGGAGGCTATATGGTAATAGTTGAAGACCTATACGATATTTACGGTACGCTGATAGCAAAAAAGGGCGAAAGGATAACCCAGCATCTTATAAAGAGGGTTAAAAATATGCCCAAGAAGAACAAAAAGAGAGCAGCAATGAAAAATACATTTATATATAGGGACGTCAAAAAAACAATTCACGACCCCAGATACCGCATCATATTTGATGAAGGGCACATAAAAAAGGCGAAGATACTAAAAATTGCTGGAAATACCTTTTTTGAGGACGGCATTATCAAAGAACTTGCCTACATGAAGAAAAATCTTCCTTACACATATAAGCATGAATTGATAGTGGGAAGCCTTACCATTAAGATGACACTTGCGCTAAAAGCACACCGCTTAAATTCGCGTACAGCCTCATACGGTGCATTTACCCACGATATCGGCAAAAACAGAATTGCAAAGAAGGTTCTTTCCAAGCCCACGGCTCTCACGGTCAAGGAATATGAGTTCATAAGAACGCATCCGACGATAGGATTCTTGCTTTTGGTGCGTTACGAAAAGAAAAAAGACAGCCGTTCTGCCATTACTGCTTATCAGCACCACGAAAGACTAGACGGTACTGGTTATCCGAATGGCCTACGAAAAATAAGCATATATGCTCAGCTTGTGGCGGCAAACGACATACTCGACGCGCTACTGGCAAAAAGACCTTACAGAAAAGAATCCTTCAAGTTAAGGGTGGCTTTGGATTACCTCTTGGAGGAGGTTGAAGCAAAACGGCTAAACAGAGACGCAGTCTATGCCCTGATAAGTTTTGCTAGGAAGGACAAGCCAGAAATAAACGAGCTTAAAGTCTCCCTTAGGAAAAGAGGGAAGAGTCCGAAGGGAAACGTTTACGGAAAGCTCGTCCACGCTGTGTACCACTGGTAAGCCAACCGATACATGAATACGAAAGAAAATTTAATAAAAAAATCGTTACCGCGGTTAAAATCTCTCTTAGAATCTTGCCGGCTATGTCCGCGAAACTGCTCCGTAAACCGGCTCGAGAATAAAAAGGGATTTTGTAACGCTGGATTAAAACCGGCTGTTTATAGCTATGCGCCTCATCACGGAGAAGAACCGCCGCTTTCTGGAATTAGGGGTTCGGGCACAATATTTTTTACTCACTGTAATATGGCATGCGTTTACTGCCAAAATTATAAATTCAGCCAGCAGATTTCTGAAAATGAAATAACTACTGATGAATTGGCGAATTTAATGCTAAGTCTTGAAAGACTCGGATGCCACAACATAAATCTTGTGTCACCGACACATTACATTCCTCAAATTGTGGAAGCATTATCCATCGCTCTAGAGAAAGGCCTTAAGGTTCCATTAGTCTACAATACAGGCGGATATGATTCGGTTGAAGTAATCAAATTGCTGGATGGCATTGTTGACATATACATGCCTGACATGCGCTATAGTGACGACGCCATGGCCGAAAAGTATTCCAACGCCCCAAACTATGTAAAGCACAACCGCATCTCTGTACTCGAAATGCAAAGACACGCGGAGATCTTAATCAAGATAGAAAGGGAATTGCGATACAGGGCCTTATAATAAGATGCCTTGTCTTGCCCGAAAACATATCGGGGACAGAGGAAACTCTCGAATTTATATCAACTCGTGTATCGAAAAAGACGTACACAAGCCTCATGAGTCAGTATTACCCTGCCCACAAAGCACGCGACATAAGCGGGATTTCACGCAGGTTAACTGCGGATGAATATAGTGTAGCAGTAGACAAGATGAAGGAGCTAGGTTTAATGAACGGGTGGGTGCAATCACCTCCATACGGAATGGATTTAAGACTTGCTGGTCATAAGATAAAGCCGCGATAAAATAGCTGGAGGCGTTCTATGAAATTCTCAGAAAAGATAGTGGAGTGGATAAAGAAGCAGGTAAAAGATACGGGTAAAAAAGGTCTTGTCTTTGGCTTAAGCGGAGGCATCGATTCAGCGGTACTGGGAGCTCTTTTAAAAAAAGCACTAGGAGATAATGTGCTTGGGTTGATTCTGCCTTGCAAAAGCAATCCCAAGGATGAATCCTTAGCCAAAGAAGCCGCTCAAAAGTTCAATATTAAAACAAAAATTGTAAAACTTGACGGTGTATTTAATGAAATCTCAAAAACAAATCCTGACAGTAACAATCTAGCACAGGCCAATTTAAAGCCGCGGCTACGCATGACTACAATGTATTATTTTGCAAACAGCATGGACTATCTTGTAGCAGGCGCAAGCAACAAAAGCGAAATCACAGTCGGCTACTTCACAAAATTCGGAGACGGAGGTGCTGACCTTCTCCCGCTTGGAAATTTACTAAAGAAAGAGGTCCGTGCCCTTGCCGTTGAGTTGGAAGTACCCCAAGAGATAATAAGCAGGCCTCCGTCAGCTGGCTTGTGGGATAATCAAACCGACGAAACCGAGATGGGCATTACATACGATGAGCTTGATAAGGTAATTGTGGCAATAGAAAAGAATGAGCTTGAACAAATTGATAAAGCGTTACTGTCTAAAGTAAGAGGGATGATGGCTACATCAAAGCATAAACGAGGGGAGATACCGGTATTTAAAAAATGAAGAATGCATTCGATGTTATAGTCATAGGCGGAGGACACGCAGGATGCGAAGCGGCTCTTTCAAGTGCACGCATGGGATGCTCAACGCTTCTCGTTACGATGTCTAGTGAAACTATTGGGCTTATGTCCTGTAATCCTGCTATAGGCGGCGTGGGCAAGGGGCAGCTCGTAAAGGAAATAGACGCGCTTGGCGGCGAAATGGCCAGGGCAGCTGATACTTGCGGTATACAATTCCGTATTCTAAATGCTTCAAAAGGACCTGCGGTTTGGTCATCCCGCGCTCAAATAGATAGACAGAAATATAATTTACATGTGAGGGGCGTTGTAAAGAGTCAGGACAAGCTTGAAATTTTGGAAGATGAGGTAATCCGATTAACTGCAAAGAATAATGCTATTACAGGCATTGAAACACTAAAAGGCACGAGCGTAAAAGCAAAAACAGTAATAGTAACAACGGGGACCTTTTTAAGCGGGTTACTTCATATAGGCAGAGAGAATTACGAAGCAGGAAGGATGGAGGAGAAAAGGTCAAGCAAAAATCTTTCGCAGTCACTTAAAGATCTCGGTCTTCAACTTTCAAGGTTTAATACCTCCACTTGCGCACGTTTGGATGGGAAAACAATCGATTTTTCAAAACTTGAGATTCAGAACGGGGACATTATTCCTAGACCTTTCTCGTTTTCTACGAAGGATTTTGGGAAACTCGTTCAGAAACCCTGCTATCTGACTTATACCAATGAGAAAACACACCAGATCATACGCGGCGACATTAAGCACTCACCTCTATTTAGCGGCAATTTCACAGGCAGCAGTGTCCGCTATTGCCCGTCGCTTGAAGAGAAGATAATGAAATTTCCTCATCACGAAAGGCATCAGGTTTTTCTTGAGCCTGAGGGAATGAATACCGATGAAATCTATCCAAATGGTATCTTTACCACCTTAGGCAAAGATACCCAAGATCGTTTTATCCACACAATTCCGGGTTTGGAAAATGTTAAAATTAATCGCTTTGGTTACGGCGTAGAATATGATGTAGTTCCTTCAACACAACTTTACCCAACTTTAGAAACAAAACATGTAAAAAATCTATATCTTGCTGGCCAGATAAATGGAACTACCGGATATGAAGAAGCCGCGAGCCTGGGTTTGATAGCTGGAATAAACGCTGCTTTAAAGATTAAGAAGAAGAAGCCTCTTATCTTAGACCGTTCTACGAGCTACATAGGTGTTTTAATCGATGATCTTGTCACTAAAGGCACGAATGAACCATACCGCATGTTTACCTCAAGGGTAGAATACCGTCTTATCTTAAGAGAAGACAATGCAGATATGCGCCTTAATAAAATTGGGTATGAGCTTGGACTTGTAAAAGATAAAGACTATAAAGATACTTTGGCCAAGAAAAAGAAGATGGAAGATATTATTAAATTTTTAAGGGAGACAAGAGGATTAGAAGGCAAAACGTTGTTTGATTTATTAAAAAGGCCGGGCATTGATTTTTTAAAACTAAAAGAGCTAAAGTTGTTGGATATAAATTTGCCGCGTCACTTTGCAAAAAGGATTGAAAGCGAAATAAAATATAGCGGCTACATTAAGAGGCAGATGCGGGAAATTAAGCGCTTCAAAAATTTGGAGAAGATTAAGATTTCAGAATCTTTAGATATAGGTAAAATTTCAGGCCTTTCAAATGAGATTAAGGAAAAGCTGGGCAGATTCAAGCCCCTTTCTTTGGGGCAGGCAAGCCGTATATCAGGGATCACACCGGCAGCCATTTCAATATTAATGGTGCATTTAAAAAAGTAATGGGAGGTATGCATGGCAAGGGTACTAGTAGCCTATTACTCAGCATCCGGCAACACCAAGAAGATGGCTGAGAAAATCGCGGAAATTATTAAAAAGAACGGAGTCGATACAGATTTAAAGAATGTGGAGGATGTCGAGGCAAGCGCATTGACCAAATACGACGGTATTGTCCTCGGCTCACCCACCTATTACGGAACCATGGCCTACCAGGTAAAGAAGCTGCTTGATGAAAGCGTAAGCTTTCACGGAAGCTTAAAAGGAAAAGTCGGCGGTTCCTTTTCATCGGCAGCAAATATTGCCGGTGGAAACGAAACGACAATTACTGACATTTTAAACGCCTTGTTAATTCACGGAATGGTAGTCCAGGGAGAACCACAAGGAGACCATTATGGACCGGTCGCAATAGGATCCCCTGATGCGCGGTCTCTTAAATGCTGCGAGCGGCACGCAATCAATATTGCAAAGTTAGTTCTAAAGTTGCACGGCTAATATGATTCCGGAAGGAATATGCTATTGACAGACGAGTTTCTTCTGATACAATTGTTTGATAACGTATGAAGACATTTACAGAATATCTTATATTTAATACTGAGTATAAGAAAGAGTTCTTAAATATAACGCGAGAAGTAGAGGATTGTCTAAAAAAAAGCGGAACACGCGAAGGCATATGCCTTATTAACCCGATGCATATAACCGCAAGCGTTTTCATAAACGATGACGAAGGTGGTCTTCATAAGGATTTTGATAAATGGCTTGAAAAGCTTGCTCCTCACGCTCCTATATCTCAGTATCAACATAATCTTACCGGGGAGGATAACGCTGATGCGCATCTTAAAAGAACGATTATGGGCCGCGAGGTAGTCGTTGCGATAACAAAAGGCAAGCTTGACCTCGGTCCTTGGGAGCAGATTTTTTACGGAGAATTTGACGGCCAACGCAAAAAACGGGTTCTTGTTAAAATCATTGGAGAATAGAGTAATATCTGGTATAATTCTTGAATAATATGGAGGTAATAAAATGACGAAGAATGAGTTAATGAAAATTATCAAAGGTAAAAAGGTAGGTTTTGTTCGACTTTGGTTCACTGATGTTTTAGGATTTTTGAAAAGCTTTGATATGCCCGTCGAAGAGCTTGCAGGGGCAGTAAAGGAAGGTATGGGATTTGACGGATCTTCCATAGAGGGCTTTTCCCGGATTGAGGAATCCGACATGATAGTAAAGCCCGACCTCGGCACATTCCAGATTCTGCCTTGGATTAAAGAAGAAAAACCGGTAGCACGGATGTTTTGCAACGTCCTTGAGCCGAGCGGAAAACCCTTTTCCGGAGACCCCCGGTACGTCTTAAAGAGAAATCTTGAAGAAGCAAAAAAAATGGGCTACACCTTTAATGTTGGGCCTGAACTTGAGTATTTCTACTTTCGAAATACTGGCGGAACTGAAATTCTCGACAGGGGTGGCTATTTTGACC
>JABMRN010000005.1 GCA_013202515.1 Candidatus Omnitrophota bacterium
TACGGAAGAAGCATTTTAGAAAACTCTTCGTTTATAGTGAGTTCTGAATTTTTCGATAAAGAACTGCATGGCGGGGGTTTTATAGCGCGCCTCACCGGGGCCACAACGGAATTCCTGCATATACTGCGGGTAATGAATCTTGGAGAAACCCCTTTTACGCTTGTAAACGGCAAGCTTAGCTTTAAGCCGGAACCTGTTTTGCGCAAAGATCTTTTTACAAAAAACAGCCAAAATATCGAATTTTACTTCAAAAACGGAAAGAAAAAGGTCAAGCTTCCAAAAGATTCCTACGCCTTCAGCATATTTACAAATACGCTTCTAATATACAATAACCCTAAGAAGAAGAATACCTTCGGCAAAAATGCAGTCCGAGTCCTTCAATTTACTGTACGAGAAATAAGCGGCAAAGAGTCTGTTGTCGAAGGGCCCTACCTTAAAGAACCATTCGCAAGTGCCCTTAGAGAAGGCAGGATTGACAGCATTTCAAGCCTCTTGGACTAAGGCATTTTTAATCCTTTTAAAAACCTTATTATAGGCCTGTTTCCCGTTGACATTGGGCCAGGTATTTGCTAAACTTCTGGTATGAAATACGGGCATTTCTCCAAAGATGGCAGAGAATTTATAATAACTACCCCAAATACGCCCCGCCCATGGATAAATTATCTTACCAACAATGATTACTGCGCTATTATCTCCCAGACTGCAGGCGGATACTCTTTCTATAAAGACTGCCGCATTCACCGTATAAACAGGTGGGCTCCGGAAAACTTTCATTTTGACAGACCCGGCCGCTATATCTACGTAAAGGAGCTAGTAGGTGGAAAAACGGGCCCTTCCAACATATGGAGCATGACACACCAGCCTATTCGTTCAAAATACGATTTTTTTGAATGCAGGCATGGCCTTGGATATACCACGATTATAGAGGAAGTAAAAAAAATAAGAAGCGAGGTTACCTATTTCGTACCGGAGAAGGATAGCTCGGAGGTATGGCTTGCCAAAATCACGAATAAAAGTTCAAAAACACGAACGCTTGAACTTTATCCCTACACAGAATGGCTTATAGGTGATTATCACGAGGAGCTCAGGTACAGAAACATCATGAACCTTTACAACAGGGTGTGGTTCGATAAAAAGGCGAAATGTATATTCGCCAAAAAGACAGCAGTTTGGAAAAACATGGGTATAGAGGAATTTCCATTTACGGCATTCTTGGCATCAAGCCTTCCTGTCAGAGGCCACGTCACGCGAAAGGATGCCTTCCTCGGAAGATATAATACCGAAGAGAATCCTTCCATGCTTTTCGGGAAGTTCTCCAATGTATCCATCTCATCCGGTGAAGACAGTATAGGGCTTTTAAAGCACACCTTAAGACTTAAGCCGGGTGAGTCAAAGACATTCACTGTTACAGTTGGTCAGGCAGAAGAAGGGGCGAGAAGCCGGCGCCTAATAGCCAAATACAGAGACGTTCGTAAGGCAGAGCAAGAGCTTTTGAATGTAAAAAAGATATGGCAAAAGAGAATATGCGATATCATTAATGTCGATACCCCAGATAAAGATTTTAACGTAATGGCTAATGTATGGATGAAATACCAGCTTTATATATGCAATCTCTGGTCCAGGTCTCCGAGTTTCTATCATGAAGGTTCTGGCGGCAGGGGTTATAGAGATTCCTGTCAGGACGCAGAAGCGGTTGTTTCACTTAATCCAGCGCTTACAAAAAACCGAATTCTTAAATTGGCCTCACTCATACGTAAAGACGGGACATCTGCACCCGGTTGGGATTCATCTGGCCCTGCACCTCACAGGCCAAATAAGGATCATCAGATATGGCTTACCATGACTGTGAGCGCTTACATAAAGGAGACTGGTGACAGCAAAATACTTTTTAAGGAAATACCGTATTTAAAAGACAAATGGATAGACGGATGGCATAAAGACCACCGTTACAAAGGATCTCCAAGGCCAGATGGCAAGGGAACGCTTGCCGAGCACCTCGAGAAGAATCTTAATTATTGTTTTTATGATATAGGACAAAAGGGTCTTCCGTTAATAGGCCATGCCGACTGGAATGATGCTATTGATGCTGCAGGAATAAAGCTTAAAGGTGAAAGTGTATGGCTTGCAATTGCCCTTGTAAGAAGTCTTAAAACCTTTGCTGAGATGATGATTTTTACCGGAAGAAGGAAGAAGGCAAAAGAGTTTGTTAAGAAGGCCGCTGTTATGACAAAAAGGGTAGAGGTCTCCTGGGACGGGAACTGGTATGCGCGGGGATATGCCGATGATGGCAGCGTTTATGGCTCAAAGAAGAACAAAGAGGGCAAGATCTATATTAATCCCCAATCGTGGTCTATCCTTGCAGATATTCCAAATGATTCCAAAAGAAAAAAAATTATAAAAGCGGGCGATAAATATCTAGACGGTAAACACGGCTATGCGCTTTTCCACCCTGCATATGACAGATACGAAAAAAAGCTGGGCAGAATAAGCATGTTTTCAGAGGGTACCAAAGAGAATGCCGCTATTTTCTGTCATGCCGCTTTATTCTATATTGTTGCCCTTCTTACATGCGGAGAGGGAAATAAGGCCTTTAAGGCATTAAAGAAGATAATGCCGAATTCCCAGCAAGATTACGAATTATATAAGACAGAGCCATACGTATTTGCCGAATATTTGGTGGGGCCGGGACATCCCTATCTTTATGGGGAAGGGGCCTTTACGTGGGTTACAGGTACGGCAGGATGGTCATTTATGGCTGCGACAGAATACATAATGGGTGCAAAAAGGGATTATAAAGGGCTCTTAATAGATCCATGCATTCCCCGCTCTTGGAAAAAGTGTTCAGTAACCCGACTTTTTAGGGGGACATTTTATCACATAAATATTGTGAATCCAGACGGTGTCCAGAAGGGCGTTAAAGAAATCCGCGTTGACGGAAAAAGAATAGACGGTAATCTTATTCTTCCATCGCGTAATAAGCATTGTCATGTCAATGTTGTGATGGGAAAGAAGCGATAAAAAGGCGGACATATGGTAAAGAAAGAATATACATTCACATATAAGGATTTTTCAGACAGAAAGAGAAAGAACCTCACAATACTTGACACTATCAGAAGGAATAGCCCGATTTCACGGACTGATATATCCAAGCATACCGGTATAAACATTGTTTCGGTTTCAAACTACATCTTAAATTACATTAAACGCGGACTCGTTCTTGAGTCCGGACTTGATATATCAAGCGGAGGCAGGAGGCCTGAGTTAGTTAAGCTCAATCTTGAAAGTGCAAATGTAGTGGGAGTCGATATAGGCCCGGAAAAGCTTGTTGTCATAGTAGGGGACCTGGGGCTTAACGTTAAGGCTAAAAAGATATTCCCGCGGCCGCTGGGAAAAATGAACGATGTTCTTAAAGGGACTGTAGATGCGCTTGAAGTGGTTTTTAAGGAATTCAACCTCTCCCTTGCAAAGATAAAAGTTATAGGCATAGGCGCCTCCGGGGTAATAGATATTTATACAGGCACTATACATGATACAGACCCCCTTCGGGGAAGAACAAGGACGGATTTCTATAATCTCGCCCGTTTTATCGAGCAAAAATTTGATGTTCCCACATATGTTGGCAATGACGCCACCTGTGCTGCTTTCGGAGAACTCTCCTTTAACCCCCGTTCAGATATAAGTGAAATGCTATATGTTTACTCGGACGTCGGATGTGGCATAATAATAAACAGTGATATATACTGCGGTGCAAGCGGAAGCGCAGGGGAAATCCAGCTTTTTGCTAACGCTAGGATGCAGAAAGACGAGCCTCTAGGAATTGCCTCTTACGGAATACGGGGCGTTGATCTCGGTGTCGTAGGAGAGGCACGCGAAATGATCGAAAAAGGCGGTGCCTCTGGCATTCTAAGGCTTGCAGACGGGAAAATCGAGGCTGTTACCAAAGAGACAGTTTTTGATGCTGCTAAGCAGGGGGATGAGGCTGCAAAGGATATTCTACAGAATGCAGGCCACTGGCTCGGTGTTAAGGTAGCCTACCTTGTGAATGTATTTAATCCCCAGCTCGTCGCCATAGGTGGAGGTGTCGAGAAATCCGGCAACATATTCATGGATGCCTTGACAGAATGTGTAAAAATGTATGCCTTTGAAGAGACCTTTAACGCGGTAAAGATACTTCCAAGCTTCCTAGGAGAGGATGCCATAGCACTTGGTGCTGTTGCCCTCGGTATCCGGGAGCTCTTCCTCAATACGTAGTTTCAATCACAGCACAAAATCTAAGCCCAAAAGCCCATA
>JABMRN010000075.1 GCA_013202515.1 Candidatus Omnitrophota bacterium
AAATTCTTTTTTTCTCTTTAGTAAAAGAAAAGGGGAGAGAAAGACAAAAAGGAGACCAGAAAGAAAAAGACGGAAAGGAAATCTTTTGACAAATTCTTCAGAGAAAACTTTTTTTATAAAAGAACTGAAAATGGGGTCGCCACGGGATAAAAGGGAGATTAGTAAGGTGACAATTGGCAGGGCGGCCAAAAGACCAAGAATCAATGACCTTAGGCCTGAGGAATGAGAGTTATTGTCTTGGATAATTTCTTTTTGTAAACGGCGGTCGAAAAATAGTCTGATTGTTTTAAGGCCACTTTTAAGATAGGTCCAAGCAAAGTTTAAGGGAAGGAGGATGAGTTCCATGAGAGAGCGGATAAAAGCAATTTTGGTGGCGGCTAAATAAGCAAAGGTTAGGAGAATGAAGAGAGAAAAAAGGCTGGTTAAAAAGGTTCTAAAAAGATTGGCGGTTTGTAAAAGGTTTACTGAGGCTAAGCAAAGAGGGATAAAAAGGCCAAGAGTAGTTTTTAAAGATAGTTTTTTGGGGGAAAATAGGGTGAAGAGAAAGATAAAAGAGCCTAAGGTAAATAAGACAAAAGAAGTGGATCCTTGAGCATGAAAAAAGAAAAGATTTAGATAAGTAATGAAGCCAAGGATAACAATGATTCTCTGTTTTATCATAAAGTTTTAAAAGAGATGTTATTATAGCAAGTGGGATAGTGATGTCAAGGGTTTGTTAACCTATTTATAATTAAACTAAAAAAACTAAAACTAAATAGTTTTAGTTTTTTCTATAATAGGATTCTTGTTCGGAGAAATCTATGAAAGAAATTTGGAAACTTTTAGGAACAAAGCAAATATTTTTTTCCTTGACAAAGCTATGGCTAAATTTGCTTTCCTGATAGGAGATGAAAATATCTTCTTAATATTTATGTGAGAGCGGTGTTCCTGCCCGCTTTAGCCTTATCTAGATTCTCTGGGCCAAACTAGTTAGACTAGCGATTAGCCATATTCAGATATTTGTGTATGAGTTTAGGATTTTAGGAAGAGATTTTTTATTTCTCTCCATAAAGGTCCGACCTTGAAAAGGTCGGACCTTATTGAATCTTAAAATATTACTTTTTATTCCTCTTGAACTGTTTTCATTAATATCCCATAGTTTGAATTTCCAGGGTTTTTATGTTACAATTTCCCCTGTTTTTTGCCCAAATGGCAAGATCATTTTTTCTCTGGCAAATTTAGTAGATTTAAAAGCTAATCTAACTTAATTTTGTCAAGGAAATTTACCACGTTATTTTTATGGCAGCGAACGCGGCTGAATAAGCCGATGTGAGCGAGCAATAAAATTTTACGTGGGCACTTTGAAAACCTGAAGAGTATCAAAAATTACAGTGAACTTTTAGGAGTTCACTGTTGTAGCCTAAATTTAAGTTTATCTCCTTTTTTAATAGTTCAAGCTCCTATAAGCAAGAAGCTGCTGTTAAACGCAAAAAACCCTAATTACTGTTTACTAATTACTGATTACTTTTTTTGCTTTTATCTGCAGTTTCTTGCCAACCGGGGCAAGATTTATTTTCCAAAAAGGAGAAATGTTGATTTGGCATAAAAAAAGAGTAAAATGGCATGCGTCTTTACAAAAAGGGTTTGCCACCCTAAGTTGCGGTGCAGACAAGAAGAGTGACGATAACCTAAAAACAAGGAGTAAGGAACATGGGAAGAAAAGCTTTGACAGGAAAGATGGTTCTCTTGTTGCTGGTTGTTCTTTTATTGTCCCAAACCGTCCACGCTCAGAGCACGTGTGATGTGCTTGTGGTCGATGAGGCCGGCGTCTTCGGAGACGGCCTTGGGGACGTTGAGGCGGCAGTCAACAAATTGGTCCTTCTAGGGGTCGACGTTCGAGTTCGGACAATCCAAACGTTCGGAAGCGTAGGTACCCTAGATAATTATGAAAAGCAGGTTGAGCAGCAATGCGCTTCCTGGCGGGCAACTGACGGAGGGAGGAAGAATAACCTCCTTGTTGCTATGATCGCAGTCGATGACCGCAGGACTGCGGTTTATTACGGCCAAGAGTGGGAGCGAACGCTGGATGGACAGTGGGAGCGGATCATTGCTGATAGGATGAATCCTCGTTTTCGCGACAGCGACTTTGCTGGAGGATTCGAAAACGGTTTGGGTGAGATTGGCCGTTTGATTGATCTCCAGCTTCACCCGCCGACTCAGGCTCCTGCTTCAGCCCCGCCGTCGGTTGTGGTTGTTCAGCCAGAACGACCGCCCTCTCCGCCGCCTGACTTATCTGGGCTTTGGAAAGTGCTTGGCTTGGTCGTGGTTTTAGCTGTGCTCGCCGTGGTGGGATACTACACCTACCTTTTCGTTACCACCTATTTGGCAGAGCAGACCAAGCGCCGGGCCGCCCAGCAAAAGGCACGTATTGCCAAAAAGGCGGCTGCTTCAAGAATCACTGACTGGGACAGTCAGGACGTAGAAGTGGCGGTAGCCAATCTCGACGGACAAGTGGTAAAAGACGAAGTGCAAGAGCTTCGAGATGATCTGGCGCGCGCTCAGGGACTGTACGACAGGGCAGCCATGGCCTATGCCGATATGGACTCGACTGCTGGTGATCCAGATCAGCCTGGGTTGACCCCAAATGAATATGACATCATTGCGGGAGAGTTCGAGCAGGTGCTGCGGCAGCTAAGGGATGCCAATATCATTCTCAAAGAAGTTGGCCGCCAAATCGAGGCAATGCGTAATTCGATCACCTGGGCTCCAGAAGCAATTGAGATGGCCAGTCAAGCTTTCTTCAGGGCCACTGGCCAGGTCGCCGAGATAACCGAGAAAGGCTTTGAGACAACTGAGGCTGGAGAGATGTTGAGACTGGCAAGTGATAGTCTGGTTCAGGCTCAGGATGCCCTGAAAGCCAAGCGCTTTAAAGTTGTCTGGGGGCAAGTCGAGATTAGCGAAGCCCAAGCTAGGCAGGCAGCGAAGCAGGCCGAGGCGTTGCCCGGAATTCAACAGGCAGTGGAGCAATTAGTCACTGAACTGGCCGCTCGCATCGAAGAAATCAAAGCCATGATCGAGGCCGGCGCGGTAGTCTTTGCCGAGCTTTCAGCCACTTATGCGGAATCGTGCTGGAAAAGCTTTCGTGGTAACGGCACTGAGGCTGAAAACCGGTTGAACTGGAGTGCTAAAGCCTGGCGCGTTGCGCGTGGCTGCTCTACCATGGAAGAGCAGCAGTGGCAAAAAGCCAAAGATATGACAACCAAGGCAAATGCCTGGCTGGATCAAGCCGAGAACCTGATGCGTTCTATTTTTACCTTGGAAAATAACCTTGAGGCAGCCAAGCAGGATGCAGACGAAGAAATCGTTGCCGCCCAGGCGGATATCGACGTCGCGTGGGAGTATATCGAGCGCTACGACGGTGATATCCGTGAGTCGCTGGAAGACGATCTCCGTCAAGCCCAAGAGACGTTGGGTCAAGCTGATGCTGAGCTGGAAAAGACAAAGCCAGACTATCTGAAGGTGGTAAAGCTGGCCAGGCAAGCCAATAAATCTGCCGATCAGATCCTGGTCAAGGCGCGCTCCGAGCATGAGGCGGCCGAACGACTGCGTCAGAAGGCAGCGGGTGCGCTTCGAGATGCTAAAGCTGTCGTAAGTCAAGCAGCAGAATACATAGAGGATCGCAGCTACGACGTTGGTCGAACAGCCGAATCTCAACTAGGGGACGCTCAAGAGTTCCTAAAAAAGGCGCGAAGCGCTAGAACTCTCGAGTCCCAAATCAGACACGCAGAAAAGGCTGAGGAGTACGCTGATAAGGCTTATTCACGGGCCCAGAGCGATGTGGATGATGCTGAAGAGGCTCGTCGTCCCACCTATTCGTCTACTGACTATTCGGGATGGGGATCTTCTTCTTCCATTCCGTGGTCTTCCGATGATGACGGTGATGACGGTGGAGGTGGCTCCATTGATTGGGGTTCGTCTGATGATGGCGGCGGTGGCTCCAGCAGTTGGTGTTCTTCTGGCGGTGGCGGAGGTGGATCCAA
>JABMRN010000006.1 GCA_013202515.1 Candidatus Omnitrophota bacterium
AATTTTTTCTCCATCTGTAGCAATCGACAGGGCTTTTTTATACCGCTGTCGATAAGATGAAATTATGGGCTGATCTCTTAAATCGAAAGTCGCTCCGTGTCTGAGGAACCAACACTTTTTCTTGTCTAGTTTATTTATGAGCGCATTGCACTTACTCAACAAGTCCTTTGATTGGTTGGTAAAATTTTCAATAGGATTGCCAAAAAATTCAGTAATATCTTGATTAGCATACTTGATGTCCGACAATCCTTCGGCCGTAAAAAAGAGCTGATAATATTCTTGCTCATTTGTTTCAGAAAAACAAACCAGATTACACAAGAATTCTTGCAACTTCCTAAAACGAACTTCAAACTCATCTATAACGCTCTCATGGAGCAAATGACTGATCCTGCCTCCGGAAATCGTTTCATTCCCAGGATTCATCTTGGGATAACCAAACAAAATCTCTTCCTCGGAATCCTCCACCCAACTGGCAACCCTCATACACGACATGCATGAAGAAAGCACTTCGCTAACAACCGCATACAAATAATACGATTTAGCGTCTGCATATGCGTAGCTGGCAATAACGCGCACTAAATCATCTTTAATTGGCAAGTTTCGAAGCAAATGGCCACTTATCTGTAGAATCAATGAAAAGGGGGCGTTTTTCTCTTCCTCGCCATGCTCTTTCAGCCGTGCCGGTATTTTCTCAATTAAATGGATTAATTTTTTCTTACATATAAATATTATTCGTCCAATTTTCATCCAAGCCTCAATGCGATAATAATTCGATTCAGTTTATTTATTTTTAGAGTACGGGTTCTTTGTTTTAAAATAATTTAATAGCAAATAATAACGTAGCGCCAGTTTTTTATCTCCGACCTGTTTTCTCTTTTTATATTCTGATTCGACAAATTGGAATGCCTGGCTAAGCACCTCTTCAAATTTCTTTGCCTGCTCTGAGTTCTCATTTATGCTTTGTAGGAAGTCTTTACCAAGATAATCCAATATTGGGACACCATCTAAATCACGAATTATCATTTTGAGGCATTTCATTGCCATTAATTTACACCATTCAAAATCTTCTTTGGTTTGCTCGGGTATCTTAGCCGAGGCATTAGCTAGTGTTGTTAAATAATTGATTAGCTCGCGCCCTACCACAATACGCGGATATTCGGCAACTTTGCTTTCTAATTCATAGGCTTTATATAAAACTGGACCGTAAATCTCCCCGTTATCCAATTCTGTTCCCAACCCCACCTCAATGCCAGCACGGAATGCTTTCTTAGACGCCAATGACAAAAGAAGCATACCACCACAAGCCAACAATGTTCCGAACACACCGTTCATCGCGTTGGAATGATATTTGTCTGTGTGTAAACAAACATAGGCCTGAATAGAATCTGAAAAACGATGGTGTTCCAAATTACTTTTTAACATTGCCTTAAATTCATCCATTTTTTCAGAAGGCACTTTTACCAGGAACTCTTTTTCTACAGTATATGCATCAAAAAAGTCTTTGAAACCGGCTCGGAGAGTTTCAACGAAAAATGCTGTTTGCTTATGGGCTTCTATCAATTGTGGGTGATTATCGGTAAGAGGCTGATTTTCTATACCCTGAAAAGCTTCCTTTTGTCCTAAAACGTCAATAAAAGACAAGAGATACCAATAGTAGTTTATGTTTTCTTTTGATTTGTTTTCCATATCCTTTGCCACAAGCCATTCCCCTCATTTCTGATTCTTATAAAACAAATCCTTCAAGAAATGCACTCCTCGCCTGCCATATGTATTGCAAATATTGTCGGCGTCCGCTTTAATCACCGGATATTTCTCTCCGACCTTATAGAGACGCTCGACAATCAACTGAATTTCTTCCTGCCTGAAAGTCGGCGTTGTGGTTTCTAAGACTTTCAAAAATATCTTTCCAATGCGCTTGATACTTTCTTCGTCATCAAACTTCGTTAAATATTCAATAAAAAACGCAGAACGATGCTGAATCTCAATGTAAGGCGCTGAAAGCAGAAGCCACGCATCCTTCTCCTCATTGATGTTATCAAGCCAGATAGTTAACTCGGCCATACGGCTTAAGAATGAGCCATAAGATTCACCCAGTTTTGCCTTAACGGGTTCACGCTCTCTAAAAGTCCATTCCCAAAATGCTATAACCTTATTTTTTGTTTCTTCGGAAGGTTCTTCTTCCTGCTCATCTTTTTCTTCTTTCTTTAGCTTCCTGCCTGATATTGCCCAAAAGAAGCCAGCCACATCTTCCAACCGGCTCCGCTTATCATCAGCATTGGCTTCATCGAGCATTTTCCAGAAAAGACTTGGTTGCCCATCTTCGTTATTCGTATTTAGAGATTCGCCAAGCTGGAGATATCCGATGCAGATATGTTCCACAAGCCTTTCGTCCGCCCTGCCGTTGAATATCGTGCTTGCTAAAGCTTTTTCATAATTGGGTCTCATTAGAACATATAATTCTTTATATACTTGAGCCCCGGTTAAATACCCCTCCATAAACATCCGCCACTCAAATTCAGGTGCATCTGCCATAGCGAAATAATTAATCTTTTCAACCGTATAATCATTATCCAAGTATTTCATTTGAGGCAAATAGCGACCAAACCAAATTAACCCGTCTATACCAAGAGGAAGGAAACGTTCAAATTTATCGCGTCCCCAATTTTTGGACCTTTCTTCCTTCTTGACTCTTGCAACTCTCAAGGAAAAAGACACGTATGCCATGATCGTTCGGCCAAGCGTTGTATTTAAGGCATATGT
>JABMRN010000076.1 GCA_013202515.1 Candidatus Omnitrophota bacterium
ATATGAAAGAATAGGGGCTATTGAGGATAAAGAGGCTAATGGAAATGGCATAAAAAGCGGGCCACAGGTTAATTATAACCAGCTTCTGCTGATACTTTATTATTTTACCAATAGGTCGGATGATGATGATTGTGATTTGCTTCAGGGTACGGTATTTGAAGTGTTCTTGCAGAGCATAGACACCAAAGGCCAACAAATTGTTATAGATGATAAAGCCGCAGAAAAAGTCGATGAAGAAGTCCCTTCAGCTGATCCAATAGAAGCGTCTTTCTTAGACGATTACGTATTCGTATTTATCGGAAAAATCCTTAATTGGTTATGGAGGTATTTTGGATGGCTTTCACCTGTTGCGCCGGCACGGGAAGAAGTAAGGCAAAAAAAGGAAGGTTCCGAGCTTACGGCTACGGATGCGCCAAAAATTAAAAAAAAAGCTGTATTGAGCGTTCCGCCAGTTGAAGAAAAACTAATAAAGGCATATTCAAGCGAAACCGGTGAGACATTTGAATTGCCTATATTTATCAAGAGAAACGGGGTTATTTTAGCACCTGATAAAAGATACGAGAAATATATATTAAATGCTGGAGTATTAACTTTAGGCGGCAAAAGATTTTTATTCGCGAGAAGGGCTGCGGAAGAGGTATTCGATGGTATTCGAAGGTCAGATATAGGTCTATATATTCACAATGAAGACGGCGAGGAAGAAATCACAGTTGTCGACAGGTATATGCTTACCCCGCTATACGAAAAAATTATACCCGAAAATAAAAATGTTATTGCCCTCGAAGATGCGCGGGTTATTGAAAGAGGAGGGACCATATATGTTTATCTTACTGTAGTTATAAAAAAACCTTTATTAATACGTATCTGGCAAAAGGTAAGAGAAGTTATATGCTGGGTTCTGCAGATAAAATACCACGGGTCTTCAATACACTACTATTCCGCGGTTACAACGCATGATGCGCAGGAATTTATAGATATAGTGGATGAACAAACAGATAATGAAAAAGCGCCCCAATGGAACTGGACTCCGATTAAACGATTGATAACTGACGGACCATGTAAAGGCCAGAACATTAAAAACTTTGTGCCTCGTGGTGATGTATATGATGTAGAAGACGATGAAGGCAATGTAAAAGAATATTTCTATGCTACGTACAGGCCCGACGAAAAAGAGAGATCTACGATAAGGCTCGCTGTTTCTGAAATAGGATTGAAAGGCCCCTTTAAAGATATCGGTGAATACAGATCAATTGTTCCCGAATCGGGTTGGATTGGAACCTCTACCTATGTTTCCGGCACAGATGCGCTACCTTTTAATATAGAAATAGATCACAAGGCTTGCGGAGACGACACTATAAAGTTTAAGTATTATGATTTACGCTTCCTGTTTACAGATAAAGGTAATCCTAATATAAAATATGAAACTGATCCTTTTATGGTTCCACCGATTCCGAATGAAGACCCGGATGATGAATACAATGAGGATGCCTTTGTTCCCGGGCCTATATATAGTTGCGGCGCAATTTTAACAAAATATGAGAGAGAGACAGGTGAGTGCGTATTTGATGTTTATTATAGCCGTTATGACACTATTGCATTGTGGGCGACTATTACCGTAATAATACCAGAAGAGTGGCGTGAAAAAGGAAGGCATTTTGGCGTAAAGACCGATGTAAGGCGCACAGGGGACGGTTCTGTTTCTGCTGATGGTAACAAAAGCGAAGTTATAGACGCTTCGAGAGTTCTTGGTCATTCCGGTGAAAATAAAAAATCCGATTCCACCCCTGGAACGGGTGCATCGATTATAGCATCTCAACCTATATTGACGATTGATCTTCCACCGTCCTTTGAACATGAGGAATCAGATCAAGTATTTGACAAAATAGATACTTTTTTACTTGCATCCAGAGGAATATTGCGTGAAAAAGAAAAAGATATGGATGATGTACTTAACGAGTTAGCCAGTAATGTTATGCAACATGGCAATGGTGGAAGAATTGAAATATATCTGGAGGACAAGGGAGTAGAAGGCGTAATTACTTTAAGAATTATAGCAGTGGATAACGGAGAAGGTTTGCCATATGATCCAGATACTCTTGTAAGAGATAGCATTAAGGCACGTCGTAAAGCGCATAAGAAGACAAGAAAAGGAGAAAGAATAAGAGGTATGGGATTTGCAAAAATTACTCTTAGCCCGGATAGGGTTTTGGTTGAATATAGCAGAGATAAATTCGTACGGGTTACGAATTTACCAACGGCAGTTCAGTGGTTCCGCAAAGAAGAAGGCGAAAGCGATGTAACAAAAGGCATGCGCTTCACGCTCGAGTTCGATGTCAAAAATAGCATGCGGGACGGTTCCAGAGATGAACCTAAACCGGTTCCGGATGCACGCTCAAGCCTGTCCCAGGATGGTGCTGCTGAACATACTGAGGCCGGGACAGCTTTAGGATCAGATGCAGAACCGCCCCCGGAAGCTATAACCGGTTTTGAAAGTGTACGTGACGGTTCTGGGAATAGGCCCGGTTCAGATGCAAGTATTCGGATAGAAGAATTACCGGATGATGGAAGGCGTGCAGGGACGATGCAAGATTTGGAGGATGGGTGGAGGAAGAGAATGCAGAGGAGGGCGAGTGGATTTATAGGCGAAGAAGCTTTGCACAAAATAGGCACAGAGACAACAATGCCTGATTTAGATCAAGAGACATGCCTTGAGGCTCAGAGATATCTTTTAACATCGTTAAGCGGAGATACTATGTACGGTTATTATAGAATCGGCAACGCTCCGGATAGATTAACTACGCAGGATATTTTCTCGTCTAATTGCCTCTTTGTATATGACGCTGATACAAAGATCGGTGCCACAGCACATATAAATTTTTGGAAAGAAGGTTTACTGCCCTATGATGAAAATTTTATGAATTCAGTTGCAAGATCCTTGAGCAACATGATAAAGGGGGTTGTTAAAGCGGGCGCAGATAAAAAAGGATTACAATTTGTCATAGTAAGACGTAGAGGTACTAAAAAAGAAGAATTATCAAAAACTAATATGCAGATATTAGAGGAGGCAATCAAAAGGCTAAAGCATACAAGCAAGTCTGCTTTTATTGAAACCGAGGAAGTTACATGCGAATTAGAGAGTGGCAATATATTAGATGGGGAAAATCGCATAGTTGAACGATTCCTATCTGAAAGCGCTGTTTCACCGGATGAGGTTGTTGTTAAAAAAGCACCGCCCGGCATGCACCCGCCCGGCATGCCGATGTTTAGTCCGGAAGATGCGAAGAGAAGATTAAGTGACGCTAACAGAGTAGTTACGCTTAAGCTGAGAGATACAGCGAGAGCAAAATTAGAGTCAAGACTCATTAAGCTTCGAGTAGAGTTAGAAAAGGAAGAAGTGCATTTAATGCGGAGAAAGAGGCGCAAGGGGCGAGCCGGTTCTAATGACAGGATAAATAGTAGCCAAGAAAGAATCAAATATATTAAGAGACAGATGAGAATGGTAAGCCAGCAGATAGGGGCGTTGGCAGCTTCAGGCGGGAAACCATCTGCAGAGGCAAATGAGAAAGAAGCAGAAAAACCGGAATTTGACGAAACCGGTATTGCGATGAATGAGCCAGCGCGAAGAATGGCGATTCAAAGAATGCAGGAAGTAATTAATATAATGATCGCTGAAGTAGAAGCGAATGGGAATAGACTTGGCTTACCCGCACTCGCTGTGCGCGCAATCAGCGGAAGCTATGCCGGTATCGCGCAGGGAAAACCACGAATTGGAATCTGGAAAACAAAGTCCTATGGAGATATGGCGAATAAGATGCGTGTTAACGAAGGCCCGTCCGATATAGACCTTATAGCTCCTGTTACTGAATGGGCCGAAGGACAGCGCACTATGACAGAACAATTTTTTGCCGGAGTTCGGCATTATATGTTAGAAGAATTTGGCGTTGTTGTCGAAGTGTGGTTTACTGAACCTTATGGAGAATGGCTCACTATAGAAAGAGTTTCCAAAGACGGTTTAATAAGATTATATGAAGAGAGTGGAGAAAAGGGAGAAGAAGGGGGAACAAGGAATAAAGAAGGGAAAGAAATTCCCTCGCAGCCTGAGTCAGACCAGAGGCCGCCCGGGATGAATTTGGGCACAAATTCAAAGGATGAAGAAGTGCTGCTGCAGAAAATTAAGGGATTCTGTGAAAGTGCACTTACGGGATTGATTGAGATGATTAAAGGATTTAATCCGGAGAAGACACCGCAATACTTAGTATTTGATGCGGAAGATTTGTTGGAGAAGCTTATATTCTATGATATTGACGAAACCCTGGGGATGATCAAGGACCACGATCTACTGCAAGGGGGTAAGATTTTAGTTACGCAAAGGGATGAAGCTCTTAATGAAAGACTCGGTAACTTAAAGAAGCATATCGATGATAGGCTCGGAGAGGATACAGTGATTATAGTTACTAAAGAAGAATGTGATGGGCTTCGATATTTAACAGATGATGTGACTGAAGGAAATATCCCAAAGGCAACAGAGGCGCTAATAAGACATTTACGCAAAAAGGATATAAAAGTAGATGAGAAAAACATATTAGCAATAGTTAAAGGAAACAAAGGCCGCTGCGTGTTTAAATACGAGCAGGAAGTACCCTTCATTATGCTTAATTATAACGGAACTAACGATGATAGGAAACCTGTCTTCAGTTTAGCGAATATTTTAAGATACGCGGTCAAAGCGCGGTTAGATAGCACCAATGGTTTATGGGAAGGCGCAAAATGGCTGCGGATCCTTGATCCGATAGGAAGATTTACGGATGAGATGTTTGAGAATTGGCTGCGTGAACACGATGAGATTTTGACGAAGGCGTAAGTTTAGGGATTAGGGGTTAGGGTTGAGTATAAAGTATAGAGTATGTAGTATGAAGTATATAGTATGAAGGGCGAAGGTTATATGGTAAGCAAAAAACACATAATATTCAAAGTAATAGCGGTAACGCTAATCATAGCGATGCTGTGGCAGGGGGTTTCCTTTGCCTCTGATGAGATGCGGTCATGCCTTGCTGTACCCAATAAGTTTACGCCAATATGCTCAATCGAGTATGTCAATGGCCACCCAAAGGTAGATCTAGAGTCATCAGATCTAGAATTCCTGCGTACATCACCACCTATATTCATGCTATACATGATAGCTTCAGTCCTTACAGAAGATAACCCTGGAGATATTGACACAGAAAACCTTATATATGAGACCATAGTAAAGCCATATGGAGAAGAAGTTTTAGAGGGCTTTGACTGGAGGAAGCTCACATATAACAAGGATGATGACACATTTACCCTTTTCATATCTGGAGAAGGAAAGAACTGGATATTCTCTAAAGAAGAACCTACGCAAGAACATATTCTAAGGCTCGAATACGCAAAAGACAAATATGTTTCTGTGCGAGTAAAAAATATAATAGAGTCTCTCCCAACGGAACGTTCCCCGGGAAGTGTAGAGGCGGGTGATGCAGAAGGTACTTTGCCGGAAGAAATAAATGCCGTAAAGAAATTAGCGGATTCCGTACTTAAGGAAAGAAATGAAGATCATTTTGGCTTTATGGCTAATGAAGAAGGCAGTCAAGATGTGGCAAAGATTCCTTATCACATGCTAGGAGTTGGAATAATAATAGCGGTTATTGTTACAATGGCCTCATACTATTTCGGCCTTTTTATACTTAACATAAGTAGCTTAAATTTTCACAATTTAATTATTTTGATTAAGATGACCGGCGGAACTGCAATAAGTTTTATCGTGCCTATGTTCGCTTTCGTTTGGTTTTATAATAATGTCCTTTTATCAAGATATATTAGTGAAAAAACAAACCGCTTCAAAAGGATATTATTCTCACCAACTTCTTTTGCAGTTATGGCAGTTTTTAGCATTGAAGGTCTTGCAAATTTATTCGTAAATAAAATTATGGATCCTATATCATCCGTTGATGCAATACAACTCGGAGATACTGCGCATGCCCTATTTGAATCGGAAATATTAACAATAACAAACTATCGTAACATGTTGCCTCCGGAAGGCTTTTTGTACCCGAAGCTTTTTTGGGCAATAGCTGACTTTTCTATTATTATGGGTGTAGTCTATTATATAAAATATTGCAGAGTAAAAGCTTTAAATGTATATAGGTTTGCAGCAGGACTGATAATTGCCGCTATGATATGCAATAGACAGTTGGTATTCTTTGAAAATTATGTCACTGATTGGCTATTTACAGGCATGCATAAAGCTTACAATCTGGCCGATATAGCCAGTACTGTTGGTTGGTCGATTCTTACGTGGGGTTTTATTGGAGGATACATAAAAAGAGCAATACGAAAATTCAAAGATGAAACAGAAGATATAGACGAAGACGACCCGGAAGATCCGCTTCCAGAGGATGGTAGTGTTTTACCTCCAAACGCAGCTAGCCGGTTCCTTAAGAGCGGTTCGTTGGGGGACACCCCAATGGGTGAATCAAAAACCTTGACTAATGAGGTAGAGCCGGATGAACCTCCGGTAAACCCAATAGACACCTTTCTTGCCAAGGTATCAGATAATCGAGCAGCTACGTTATCCAAGCTAGTACCACTCTTACAAGGTTATGCTCAAAATACCCCAAAATCCATAGCCATTTACGCAGATGACCTATTCAGTAAAGCATATATGTTTGATGTAAAAGATGGCTTAGCCAAGCTCGGTAAGCTTCTAAATGGCGGCAGTATTGTATTGATAGTAAAAAATGAATCTTTATACAGTGAAGTAGAAAGTAATCTTGCTCCATTTATACAGGAACACTCAAAGACTAAAGTAGAGCTAGTAAAGCAATTCAAATATAGACAAGCATCTGAAAAACAACAAACCTCAATAAAAGAGGCAGAAGATCTGATAAGAAGGCTTAAAGCTAGAGGTATAAATGAAGACCAGATTCTTGCCATAGTAAAGGGCGGTAAAGAGTCCTGTATTGGTGAATTCAGAAGAAATACAAAGCTACAACAACTAGGCATACACTTTATACTTCTAAACTATGGCGGTACAGACCATGGAGAAAAAGCAGCATTCAGTATGCTTGATATAGTAAATGAAATAGCAAGCTCCCAATCCGGCTGGGTAAGCATGATACATCCTATAGAAAGCATAGATCGGGACATGTACAAAGAAATACTTGAAAGAGAGCAAGTGTATACGAAGGCGTAAGTTTAGGAATTAGGGGTTAGTAGATAGGGATTATGGTTAGGTATGAAGTATGAAGTGTAGAGTATGTAGTATGAAGTATATAGTATGAAGGGCGAAGGTTATATGGTAAGCAAAAAACACATAATATTCAAAGTAATAGCGGTAACGCTAATCATGGCGATGCTCTGGCAGGAAGTATCCTTTGCCCAGGATGAGATACGCTCCCGCCTGCTCGGCGGGCAGGCATACCTTACGAGCGGACGCTTTTGCCTGGCCGTGCCAAGCGGATTTACACCGCCGTGTGTAATAAAGCAACTTGAAGGCGATGAATGGGTTTTAAGCGGCGCTGACATTCATCAAATGTCGCCCAAAATGTTTCTCCTGTATCTATTGGCAGAAGCCATAAATAAAGAAGTGCCTAAAAAGCAAATAATAAAGTTTATAGAAGAATCCATAGTCGGCATATACGGAAAAGGCAGCATAGCGCAATTTGACTGGCGGAATCTGGAAATAAGCGAAAAAAGCGAAATTACTCTGCCTGTTCTATATCCCGATGATGATACAAAAAATTGGAAATTTTATAAAGCAACGCCGGATCCGGACAAGCACATAATGAAACTTCAGTATGAAGAAGGTAAGTACGTTTGCGTAGAAGCGGAGGGCGAGACAGGCGTTCTTAGGGATGATGGAGGAAAGGACGCTGGACGAGAAGAGGCAGATGCAAGATCAACCGCAGAACCATCCCCAGACAGCGCTCCTGAGCATGATGAGTCCGAGGCAGTTTCAAGAGCAGAGGTAGACCGGTTCCTAAAAGCTATAGAAGACAAGGGATCTTCGCGTAGAGTTTTTATACCGGTTTTAGGCCTGATTACAATAGCTACATTAACTACTGCAGTAGTTGGCTTGTTTGTTTTTCGTATTCCCTGGCAAAGTTTATTTTTTGTTTTACCTACTAAAACGCAATCATCGGATTTTGCTATGCTGAGTGCGATGGTTGTAGTCTTAATAGGTTGTGGTTTGCTGGGTGTGATATTAGGGACAGTTATTGCTTATGGAATTAAACTAATTCTGAAAACGACAAAAATCCAAAGAATACTTGATATAATCATGCTATTGCCAGGCTGGCCTATTCCTTGGTATCCCGAAAATATCTTAGATCATGAACCTGGACAGATAAAACTATTAACATTACCAGAAAGGGACACATGCTTAGAATTTGCACCCGGCTTTTTATATCATACAAGAGATGATTTAGATGAATCTATTTTTAGAAATGAGATAACCGAACCAATTTATCTTAAAAGAGGCCCACATCAATTTGCAGTTGACAAGTTTAATGCTACTGCAAGAAGTCCTGCCATATTTGTAATAAAAACAGATTTATTCAATAGGTTGCTCAATCAAAATAAAGCGGTTTTACAAATAGACGATGTAGGAGGTGGGATAGACCCAGATCCGGAAATATCTGTTCCGATTGCACTTGATGAAGTTGAAGAAATATGGATCGATATGGATACTAATGAACGATACGAAAATATTATTACAAACCCAGATACGGAAATAGAAAAAGTGTTAAAACCACGACTTGAAGAGTTATATCGAACCGGCAAATTAAAGGTTATATCTAAATTACGGCATACGAG
>JABMRN010000077.1 GCA_013202515.1 Candidatus Omnitrophota bacterium
GACCGTAAGGGCATAAACATGCCTGGTGTTAAGCTTCCGTTTTCCCACGTCACGCATAAAGATAAAATCGATCTATCCTTCGGTATAAAACATAAGGTGGACTATGTTGCTCAATCATTTGTCTCTACAAGAAAAGATATTGATACTATCAAAAAAACGGTAAAGGACGTCCTGCCTAACTGCCAGGTCATAGCCAAGATAGAAAGCAGGGATGCTATAAAAAATATCGATTCGATTATCGATGCTTCCGACGGCATAATGGTAGCTAGGGGAGATATGGGTATAGCTCTGCCGATCTACGAGGTGCCCATTATACAAAAAGTGATTATAAAAAAATGTAACAAGAGAAAAAAATTTGTAATAACGGCTACGCAGATGCTTGAGCACATGACCGAGCATAGCCGGCCAACGCGCGCAGAGGCTACCGATGTCGCCAACGCTATTCTTGACGGGACAAACTTTGTAATGCTATCGGCCGAGTCTGCTGCCGGGAAATATCCAGTGAAATCGGTAAAAACAATGAACGATATTATCAAATTCACCGAAAAATTTGCTCGGAAGCCCATTTCTAGCTGGATATAGCTTTAGACGACTCTTGGGTTTATTTTCATTAAATACTTGAAAATCAAGCAATAATTGTGTATATTTAGGTGAGTAAAGGATTTTTTATACATAGAAATTTTATATCACAGGTAGATAACTAGTGAAGGAGGTGAAAGATGAAAAAGTTAGTACTTATCGTAGCACTCTTACTTATTGCAATGCCTGTTTTCGCAGCAGAAAAAGGAGCAGACACTCCTGTTGTAATTGGAGCCGACACACCGTTCCAGCAAGCAGCAGACGCGCTTCAGTCTTCCTTTAAAGTGGATCCATCAAAACCGGTATCGGAGCAACCAACTGGATCTATATTTCAAGCAGCCAGCGATAATATGTCAACATGGCAGGCGTGCGAATCGGGAGATAAGGATTCCCCAACGGTTATGTTCCAGAAGGCATATGATTATGTACCCGCAACCGCACCACTGGCAAAAGATACAACATTGCGCGACAATCAAGCACAGCTTCTAAACGTCAGGAGCTATAAGGTAGCTGGGGAGAGAAGAAGATTAATAAAGCTCTAGAAGGCTAGAGAAATTATGCCACACTGTTCGTCATTGGTCGATTAAGTTAATGAGGGTAGTGTGGCGTAATAATGTAGGGGGAGCCATGAATAAATTGGACGTGAAAGCATTTGCACTAGCCGCAGGAATCTTGTGGGGCGGCTCATTATTTATTCTAACCTGGCTTCAAATCGGAAACTACGGCAGCGTTGATGTATCCAGTGTGATCAAAACTTACTACATAGGCTACTCTGTAACGCCAATAGGAAGTGTCGTAGGAGCAGTATACGGTTTTTTTGATGTCGGTATCGCTTGTGCTATATTCGCTTTATTGTATAACTTGATTGCGAAAAAGTAGCACAGATGTAAAAGAGGAGAAGACATTATGCTTAGAAAAGTGTTAACATTAATGCTTGTATGTCTGCTTTTGACCTCCTTTAGTTCGGTGCTAGCGCAAACGACCACTAGGGAATATAAAAGTCAGATGCGGGACTTAATCGGCGAACTTAAGAGCGCGCGTAAAGCATGCAATAAGCAAGTAGATGATCTACGAAGTGCAGCAATCGAAAAAGAAGAAAGTATGGGCAGGGGCAGCGAAAACCTAGGTGACCGAAGGGATGTCATGTATGGATGCCTTAAGGAACAAGCTGCGGTGCGTGCAGATTTTAAAAAGCAAAGAGACCTCATACGGGGTGACATGAAGAATCTCAAGCTATCTTATGCGGGAATAGCAGGCGGGACAAGCTTGACAGCTGGAAGCAAGCATCTATCAGTAAAAGAGCTAAAGGACCAATCAGTAGCAACAACGAAATAGCAAGCATTAGAAAGAATCAGAATAAAAGAACGCAATATATGTGACTATATGTTGCGTTTTTTTATTTTTCCGTTCAAAGATCCCTTTAAAGGTATCTTGACCCAACATGCTTATTGCTGTATACTTTATACATATGATATCAAAGCACAAAAGAGATGAGCTTCAGGTAAAAATGGAGGAACTCGGCATCCGCGAGACGGATATAGAAGAAAAATTTATTCGGTCCGGCGGCAAGGGCGGACAAAACGTAAATAAGGTAGCGACATGTGTTTATTTGAAGCACAGGAAGACCGGGATAGAGGTTAAATGTCAGCAAGAGCGGTCTCAATCCTTAAATCGATTCTTTGCCCGGAGACGCCTTATTAATAAAGTTGAGATGCTATTATTGGGCAGGGAAGCAGAGGAAAGAAAAAGGATTTCTAAAATAAGAAGACAAAAACGCAAGCGTTCCCGCAGAGCAAAAGAAAAAATACTCATGCATAAAAGAATGAGATCTGAGAAGAAAAAAATGCGTGCTTTTCGTCCAGACAATAATGAAGCTTAAGGTAGGAGGTAAAATGCGTTTTAAGAAATATACTGTGGTAAAGCTTTTTTGTATACTGTTGGGAGGCTTATTTTTTACTTCAGCGGCTTGCTGCCAAGAGACGATAAACGAAACTTATCCATCTCTGAACGGGGAGAATATCAGTATTCTGTATGGAATATTTAAAGACACTGTCATAGATCCGCCTAATCCTGAAAATTACAAAGAATACAGTATTGAGAACGCTGATGTTTACCTGCCCAAGATTAAGACTTTAGCATTTGATATAGATCAGATGTTGTCTGGAATCTCATATAAAGAGGATGAAAGGTATGGCACCCTTCTCAGGAAAATGAGGGATGTTCTATATGCCGACGCGAAGTATCTTCCACTTGCTATTAAGAACGATCCTTCCCAGGACATCTTCTGGTATGAACTTCGCAGTAAATGGTTAAAAGAAATCGATACCATCTATGCGGAGGTATTTCCTATAGCAGACCAAACAATGGCAAGAGACTACGTGTATTCCTTGACCAATATACGCAACTGGAATAAAAATAATCCACCCATGATCTCAATCATCAAGGGCTACTATGTGCCCGAAAAAGGAACATCGGGTGTAAAAGAAGATCTGCTTGGCTCTGGGGTCATTTCGACAAAGACCTGGAACAAATTGAATCTAAAAGAGGCCAACCTCTATAGAGAGGGTGAACACTTCATAATCGAAAGGAATGTCTGTGTGCTTCCAAATTTGCCGCTTCAGGCTGACTTGACAAAGAATAATTTTGACAAATACGCCGAAGGGGCCAAGATCGTACGCATAAAAGAAACCCTGACACCGGGAGCAAGTTACACGTGTGAGTTTCTGGAGGTCATTACTGAGGAACCTCCTCTGGATGAAATATTCCATATAAAATCATAGATAAATATGAAAAGAATCCACTTAATCCTTTTATTGATACTACCTGTTATTAGTCAGGGCCTATTCCAGGAAAAGGCATACGGTGAAGAAAGAATCCTTACAAAAGCCGCAGATTACGAATCCATGATTCCAACAAAGGTCTTACGTGAAATAAAACTTCCTGAAAACGGATATCATGAAGGGCTCCTGTTGGAAAACGGAAACATAGTTATAAACAACGGAGAAGGTATAAATTCTTGGGTTGTAGACTTAAAATCGGGATCTCTTTTGAAAGAAATCGATCCCATTGCAACCTTCACTGAAGGCATTACTCATGCGCCGGGGGGAAAATACTGGGTTACGGACTGGAACACTAAGAAACTCTACCTTGTAAAAATAGTAGCTAATAAAATGGTGTCCGAATCAGAAATCTCTTTTGCCCCTTCTCATCCTGCGGGAGTCATTTGGACCGGTAAACACCTATATTTAATTATATGGACAAGGGGGCTCGGAACAAAATACCATATTTTAAAAATGGATAAAAACGGTGCTATCATTGATAGAATCAATATAACAGATATTAATGAGCCGACACAGCTCGCCTGGGACGGACGGCACCTTTGGATTACGAGCTGGTTCAAGCGGCGTGCTTACAAGATAGATATAGACAATCTTGAAATCAAAGGCTATTTCAGGACAAATATTGAAAAGACAAGTGGCATTGTTTGGGACGGAAAGTATTTTTGGATAACCGGCACCAATGCCAACCTACGCCAGATAGAAATACTACCAAGCCAAGAAAAATAGTATTAATCAACATGCCTGAAAGTACTATTGTTATTAGAAAATATTCCCTTAAAGACAGGGAAGCGGTAAGGAAGATTAGCGTAGAAACAGCCTTTTCCGGGGAAGATCGCCATAATATAGTTACTGATGATGAAATTCTTGCCGATATCCTAACTTTATACTATACAGAAAAAGAACCAGCTTCGTGTTTTGTCGCTTCATCAGATGGTAGAACGATCGGCTACCTAACCGGTGCTAAGAATAAAAAATATATGCAAAGAACATTCAACGCTAAGATTGTTCCAGAATTAATATCCAAGTCAATAACAAAGGGTATTATTTTTGAGAGAAGAACACTTAATTTCCTATTGCATCTGCTGATAAGTTTTTTTAAGGGCGCCTTTTCAACACCTGATTTTTCAAGAGATTATCCTGCTACGCTTCATATAAATATCAATAAGGGCTTCAGGCATCGTGGGATCGGAACGCAGCTTATGTTTAGCTTTCTTGATTTCTTGAAAACCAATGGGATAAATGGTGTGCATTTGGCAACGGCTTCGGAAAATGCAAAAGTTTTTTTTGTTAAATTAGGTTTTACGGTATTGTTTGAAAAAAGAATCGACTATCTTAAATATGTCACCGGAAGATCCATGCCTTACTGCGTATTCGGAAAAAAACTTTGAAGCAAGGCTGTGAGAAATCAACAAACAAAGAAGCAAAACATGCCTTGCTGCCTTGACCAATGGCGTTTCTCAAAGTATACTCCATTAGATAGATAGTAGCGCAATATACTATACAGAAGGTGGTTTAGTGACATGAAAATACTAGTTGCAGATGACGAAGCAGGATTTGCAGAAATTCTAAAAGACAGGTTAAGCATTAAAGGGTGCATAGTTGAAATCGCCCTTAATGGAAAACAAGCACTAGATCTTATCAAGTCAAATCTATACGATCTGGTATTCCTTGATCACAACATGCCTGAACTCACTGGTATAGAACTTACCAAATATATTAGGGAAAATAGCCTTAAAACTAAAATAGTAATCGTTACGGCATATCCCGAGATAGAGGATTTCTTTGCCAAGGCCTTGGGGGCCGATGAATATCTCACCAAGCCGGTCAAAATAAAAGACGTCGAAAACATTATAGATAAGTACTTGAGTCGTTAAAATGAAAACAGTATTAATTGCCGAAGATAATCAGCATATACGCGATATTCTTACAAAACGATTGGAGAAGAGTGGTTTTGCTGTAAAGATAGCCGATGGCGGGTACGCGGTCCTGGGATACCTTAGGAAAAACCAAAAGCCTGACATTATTATCTTGGATTTTTTTCTGCCGGAAAGAAGCGGCATAGAGCTTCTGGACAGCCTAAAAAGCAAATGGCCGGATACAAAAATATTCGTGTATTCTGCCCATGCTGAATTTGAAACTCGGTTGCATCTCTTTAAGGATCATATATGTGGCTTTTTTATAAAGTCGGACGGCAATGATAAATTAATTGAAGCGATAAAGAAAGAATGTTAAAGAACTAAGGAGATCATATGAAAAAGCTTTTTTTTGTTGTTTTAGCGTGTCTTGTTTTTGCTTCTTTCGCTGATTGTGATTCTGCTTTTAACAAAATAGTTAGAGCAATGAACAGAAAGGCTACACAACTCCAATTAAGTACACTGGTGTCTGAAAACGTAGACAAGCCGGTAGATGGGAAAGGATATATTGTAGAAGTTGCCGAAACCCCCCCCACAGGGGTTGTCATAACGCTCTCTACAACAAGAAGCATGTACTCCCCGTATTCAATATCGATTAAACTATACCTTGACGAAAAATATGCCAAGAAGGCACTAAAGCTTAGAAGAGGCAGCTTTATCAGATTCTCAGGCACGCTTAAGAGTGTCATGCTTGCTGAAATTGTTATCACAAACGGAGAAATAAAGAAGCACCTCTTTCTGTTTTGGTAATGCTGGACACTAATGGAATGGGGTGCGGGAATGTTTGGGATGGTTCTTCTTGTTCAAAAATATTTAAATTTTTTGTTTTAAGATTCCTTTTCACATGCTGCATTCGACATAAAATAGACTTTTATCAACCTTGCTTGCATATCTCACATTTTGCGTGTATACTTACATCCACAGGAGGCTTGCAATGAAAAAAATAGTCCTTATATCGTTATTAATCATATGCACAACATTATCAAGCGCTTCTCATGCCAGCGCTAATTCATCCTCTGACAGCGAGCCCCCTCTCAGAGGAACAATATTTCAGAGAATGACTGATGCCTTGAAAAGAATGGGGAGACCTGAAAAAAACACAAAGATAAAACAAGAAAATTTGTTTGAACAATCTGAAAAATCCATAACTGGTTATATAGATCGAACAAAGGAAGAGTTTAAGCCTGAACCCGAAACAGGCGCAAATTAACACAAGCCTAATTCCCGCTAGTAGCTTGTAATACTCTGCTTGACCCATAATTCTGCATACTGTATACTACTACATACCATTTCAAGATATATCCCATACCTATTATAAGGAGGGTCAATGTTTAGAGAACAAATCAAAGTCCTAGACTGCACGATAAGAGACGGGGGGCTTATAAATAACCATGATTTTGACCGTCGCTTCGTTCGTGAGGTATATAAGGCTATTTCGGGCTCCGGCATCGATTATATAGAA
>JABMRN010000078.1 GCA_013202515.1 Candidatus Omnitrophota bacterium
AGATGAGAAGAATCGGAATCTTAACAGGCGGCGGTGATTGCCCTGGATTAAATCCAACCATTAGAGCAGTCGTCAGAAAGGCCTTGGAAGAAAATTTTTTAGTTTTAGGAATAAAAAACGGATGGAAGGGATTGATTGAAAAGGATGTCATGAAACTTGATTTAAATTCGGTTTCCGGCATACTGCCGAAGGGCGGGACCATTCTAGGTACATCAAGGACAAACCCTTTCAAAAAAGAAGACCATCTTAAAAAGGCGCTAAAGAATTACAAGCGTTTAGGATTATATGCCCTTGTGGCGATCGGTGGGGAAGATACCCTTGGGGTTGCCGCAAAGCTTTGTAAAATGGGTTTAAAAATTGTAGGGGTACCCAAAACCATTGATAATGACCTATCTGCGACCGATTTCACATTCGGGTTTGATACTGCTGTAAATATTGCAACGGAAGCCATTGACAGGCTCCATACTACTGCAGAAAGCCATCACAGGATCATGGTAGTCGAGGTAATGGGAAGGCATGCGGGGTGGATAGCGACTTATTCGGGAATAGCTGCAGGCGCTGATGTAATTTTAATTCCCGAAAAGCCCATAGATATTCACGAGGTCTGCGATATCTTAAAAAAAAGAAAAAAGAGGGGTAAGGGCTTCAGTATCGTGGTTGTTTCCGAAGGCGCCAAGATGAAGGAGGACAAGCTCGTTCTTCAGACGAAGGAAAAGGATGAATTTGGCCATGTTCTTTTAGGCGGCATTGGGCACATACTAGGTAAAAAAATAGAAACAATGACCGGTTTTGAGACAAGGGTAACTGTTCTCGGCCATATACAGAGAGGTGGAACACCGACTGCATTTGATAGGGTTCTTGCGACACGTTACGGCATAAAGGCTGTCGAACTTATAAAGGCAAAAAAATTCGGCAAAATGGTCAGCTTGCATGGAAACGACATAACAGAGGTTTCTCTTGCAAAGGCTGTCGGGACGCTTAAGACCGTTGACATGCGTCTCTATAATATAGCAAAAGTATTCTTTGGATAAGCACGGAGAAAAAATGGCTACTACAAAAAAAATCAAAAGCATCATAGAGAGTAGCATAGAGGCAAAGAATCTTCTATGCGAATCTAAATACCTTGATATCATACTCAAGATTGCCGAGGAAATTTCCTCATCATTAAAAAGAGGCGGCAAGCTCATTGTCTTTGGAAATGGCGGTAGCGCTGCTGATGCCCAGCATATGGTGTGTGAGCTTGTAGGAAGATATAAAAAGGAAAGAAAGGCTATAGCTGCCATAAGCCTTACAACTAATACATCGAGCATTACGGCAATTTCAAACGACTACTCTTACGATCATAGCTTCAAAAGACAGATAGAGGCGCTTGGTAGTAAAAATGATATAGCCCTTGGCATATCTACCAGCGGCAATGCGCCAAACGTAATAGAGGCGCTTAAAAAGGCCGGAGAATTAAAGGTTAAGACCATTGCATTGACGGGCAAGGACGGCGGCAAAATCTGTAGAGCTGCAGATATATCGCTTATTGTGCCGTCGGAAGACACGCCGCGTATTCAGGAAGCGCATATCCTTGTAATACACATATTGTGTGAGCTTATTGAGGATGCCCTGTCTTAGGTCTACCTATTTAAATTTCACAGGAAGAGATAGCATGATACAAAATAAGATAAAAAAAATTGACGAGCTTAAGTCAATCATTGATACTGAGCGACAATCCAAAAAGAGGATCGTCTTCACGAACGGTTGTTTCGATATCCTTCATGCAGGCCATGTTAAATATCTTGAGGATGCCAAGAAAGAAGGCGAACTTCTTATAGTTGCTATAAACAGCGATGCCTCAGTGAAGAAAATAAAGGAAAAAGGCCGCCCAGTCATTGGTCAGGATGACAGGGCAAGCGTAGTGGCGGCACTTGAGAGCGTTGATTATGTGACAATTTTTGATGAAGAAACACCAATAAATGTTATCAAACAGCTTATGCCCGATGTCCTTGTAAAAGGCGGAGATTGGGATGAAAAAAATATTGTAGGCGCCGATTTAGTAAAAAGCAATAAAGGCAAGGTCGTGGTCATACCGTTTATAAAAGGCAGGGCCACAAGCGCCATTATAGATAAAATAAAAAAAACACAGTATTGATATAAAAGCGATGAGGAAGACAGAGCTTCGTATCATAGATGCCAACCTTAATCGTTTAGGGGAAGGCCTTAGAGTATTAGAG
>JABMRN010000079.1 GCA_013202515.1 Candidatus Omnitrophota bacterium
GAAATTAAGAATAGGTAGCAAAGTTTTTTTTCTAGGAAGAAAATCAGGAAAAAACTTGGCGGATTTTTATAGAGCCTCAGATGTATTGGTGCTTACCAGCGCTTTCGAGGGGATGCCCCTGGTTGCGATCGAGGCTATGAGTTGCGGCCTGCCTGTTGTTTCGACAAATGTAGGTGAGCTTCAGAGAGTAATAAAAAAATCTTTCTCTGGTGAAATTGTAGACACTTTTTTAACTATAGACATAGCTGGGGCTATTGGTAAAGTTTTAGATAATCCACGTATCTATTCGGCCGAACATTGCGTCAATTCAGTTTCAGAATATAAACCCGAAAATGTATTGCAGGTCTTATATAGAAAAATTAGAGATCTAGACAAAAAATATAAAAATGCTACGCTTACAACAAAACAATAGATTACGAGAATCCAATGACCGTCACTAAAAAGTTGAAAATCGTACACATAATTCCTTTTTATTATCCTGTCATAGGCGGGATGGAGGAGCTTGTAAAAAATATAGCGGAAACCTTAGCGGAAAAAGGCCACGATATAGACATTTTTACCACTGATAGGGACCATGAAGGAAAAATAGTTAATAGCCCTAGGAAAGAGCGCATTAACAGCGTTAATGTCTACAGATTTCGCACGTTTTTTAAGTTTGGATTTATGAGTTTTTTTCCAGGCATCATTTGGTCTTTATTAAGAAAAAAATACAACATTATCCATCTTCATTCGTATAGGCACCCACATACGGAAATTGCCAGTTTTATAGGCGCTATCAAATCGGTGCCTACGATATTGCATGGTCATGGGCCGTTTTATTCTGATACTATATCAAAATGGAAATTCATTTGCTATTCTGCCTATGATTTTATAGCACGATACAGTATTCTTAAAAGGATAAGTATGATCGTTGCATCTACCGAGATAGAAAAAAAAGAATATATAAAAAGAGGTGTTTCGGAACATAAAATAAAGGTATTGCCCAATGGTCTTCGCAATATATATTTTTCAAATGTTAATACCGCAGAGGTTCTAAAACAATACGCGCTTTTAGGCAAAAAAACTATTTTATATGTGGGTCGTCTACACCCTAATAAGCGAATAGATGCTCTAATTAGCAGCTTGCCCCAGATTATCAAACATGAACCTAGGGCCTATTTGTTATTAATAGGCCCCGGAGCGGATTATTACCCTTATTTGAATATGTTGGCCCATAAGAATAAAGTAGAAAAGCATTTTAAATGGCTAGGTGCAGTAAGCGAGCTTGAGAAAATAATGTTATACAACGCAGCCGATTGTTTTGTTATGCCCTCTGATTATGAGCCTTTTGGCCTTGTTTTACTTGAAGCCATGGCTGCTAAAAAACCGGTTATAGCGATAAAGGCAGGTGGGCCGACCGAGATCGTAGAAGACGGCCAAACAGGATTTTTGATTGAGAGAAATAATACAAAACAATTAGAAAATACTATCTTAATGCTATTGCAAAATCCTGATTTAGCAAATAAGATAGGTTCTAACGCACGATTGAGAGCGGAAGAGTTCAGATTATCGAAAATGGTTGATAGGATAGAAGCTATTTATTATGACTTGGTTAAGAAGCTATAGGTAGGATGATGCCCTTGACAAAAAAAATTCATATATGTAAAACAGAAATAGACAATATTTCTATGTCGGAAGCAATAGCCCAGATAAATCACGTAATTCAAAGAAAAAAACCCTGTTATATGGTCACCCCTAATGTTGTTCATCTTATTAGATTACAAGGCGATAAGCATTTTCAGGAAATTTATAAAAATGCAATTTTTAGAATAGCTGACGGACTACCGCTATTATGGGCCGCAAGGTTTTTAGGTACACCGCTAAAAGAAAAAATATCAGGTTCAGATTTATTTCCAAGGCTATGCGAACTAGCAGTTCAAAAAGGATATAAACTCTTTTTTTTAGGAGGAAATCCCGGAGATGCCGAAAAAGCTAAGACCAATTTAATGAATAAGTATCCTCAGATTGAAGTTGTAGGTACATATTCGCCGCCCTATGGTTTTGAAAAAGATGAAAGCGAAAATAAAAAAATAATTTCTATAATAAAAGAATCTAAACCTGATATTTTGCTCGTTGGACTAGGGGCGCCAAAACAAGAAAAGTGGATTTACAGATATTATAGAGAAATAGCTGTACCCCTGAGCATAGGCATAGGTATAACTTTTTCATTTATGGCAGGCACAATAAAGAGAGCCCCCTTGTGGATGCAGAAGTCAGGACTTGAGTGGTTCTGGCGGCTTATGATGGAACCTGGAAGATTATGGAAGAGATACTTAATAGATGACATGAAGTTTTTTTGGTTGGTGTATAAGCAGAAAATGGGACAAGAAAAGAAGTAAAATAAGGAAGTTCGAGGAGGAATATGGTAAAGGGTATGACAAGATTTTTAAAATTCTGGGGCCCGGTGTTTGTATATATGGCTTTAATGTGGTATATATCTTCTAGGCCAGTGGGGAAAATCGCTTTTTTGAGAATCCCATTTGCAGATAAGGCGCTACATATTGCAGAATTCGCACTTTTCGGGTATCTTTTAGCGAGGGCCTTATCTTACGACAGGATGGATGAGGATAGAATATTAATACCTATAATTGTTATAATGCTGGGTGTGATATGGGGCGTTATTGATGAGATACATCAACTTTTTATACCCTTGAGGAATTCAAGCATATTTGATGTAATAGCGGATGCATTCGGTGCAAGCATCGGCGGCGTGATACTTATTGCAAGGATGGGTTTACAAGGAAGAAGAAGAGATGCGGAGAATTCTTAGTAGTATAGTTTTAATTTTGATTTTTATAGCGGTTGAGGCAGCCGTAATTCTGCCTATTATTGCAAATGCAGAATTTAGCGAAGCTGCGAGGCTGGAAGAGGCGTACCGCTGGAAAAAAGCCGGGGAAAAATATGCCCTAGCAGCTAAAATATCACCCTTTGATACCGAATATCTTATTGGATACGGCGACTACCTGTTCAGGCAGAGCCTTTACCGCAAACATAGAGCACCATGGCTTGAAAAGGCAATGACAATATATGAGCGGGCAACCAAGCTTAACCAGAGATGCCCGGAATATTGGTATAAGCTCGGCAATACGATAAGGCAGATGGCGCTACTGCCGCAATATATGGGTAGCTCCCGTTCTGACAATATTCAATTAGCTATGAAATGTTTTAAGAACGCTCTTTTGAATGATCCAAACGGCTTTAATATTTCCTATTCTGTTAGTTATGCTGCACTAAGTCTTTGGGAATATCTTGATTCTGAGGAAAGACAGCTAATCGCTGACAGGCTAAAGTACGTGCTTAAATTAAGGCCCTGGTATAGTAATTATATATTCCCGGAAGTGTGGGAATATACGAGTGATTTCAGTTTGCTGGAGCGCATTTCAGCAGGTAGCCTGGCGGTTAACAAATATTTACTTTATTTTGTACTAAATAACAACCTCTTGGAATTTTATTCAAGACAAAAGAAAAACGTTGATTTTTATAGACAAAGGCAGGATAAGTTTAAATTTGAGTTAGAGAAAAAAGAGAAAGAAAAGCTACTTAGCTCTCTTCACTCTCTTGCAGTAAAAGACGAATTAGAAAACTGGCAGGGAAAAGCCAATGATGGAGAAACTCCGATAATAGATGGCGGTATGTTCTGGAATGGAACAATCAATCTGGGAATTAAAATGCCCAAAGGTAAAGCGAAAATCAAAATAAATGCAAAAGGTACGCCTTCAGGGCGTATCTGGCCGTACATGGTTGTTGAATTAGATGGAAAGGAAATCGGCGCAACATACGTAAGCGCTAACGAATGGAAGGAGTACGACTTTAAGGTAGAAACAGACGGAGGGCTTAAAATCTTAAGCGTAATGTATGTCAATGATAGATGCATTGAACTCGACGGAAACAGAGAAGACAGAAATCTCTATGTAGGAGACGTCAGGATAGATAAAGAATGAAAAAAGAAATATATAAAGGATTCATTTGGCTTGGTATGGCGGTAGTTATAATCTTCACACCGCTTGCACGGGGCGGTATGACTGTATGGGCAGTTATGTCGGCACTTTCAATCGTTTACCTATTAATATTTGCTTGGCTGGTTAAATCAACCCATAAGTTTCAGTCTACAGCCATTGATATACCCCTACTTCTTCTTGCTATTCTTGCGGTTATTTCATTCGCATTCTCCATTTATAAATATGCAAGCTTCAACGCACTCTTAAGTCTTTTTGCTTTTATAGGAATTTATTATCTTATCGTAAACAACTTTGATAAAGTCATGGTAAGAAGATTAATTACGCTAGTAATTTGTCTTGGAACGGGATTATCTATTTATGGACTTTTACAGTATTTCGGTTATCTTGATCATTCATGGTGGCGCCATGATAATTTTCTAACAGCAAGCTACATAAATCATAATCATTTCGCAGGATTGTTGGAACTTGTAATACCAGTTAGCTTCGCAATGCTTCTGACTCGCAGGAGGAAGAAGGCAGTAGTTATAGTTAGTGCACTTATTATCATGATCACCGCCTTTGTTTTTGCTCAGTCAAGGGGTGCCTGGCTAAGCTTAGGGGTGTCTCTTTTCGTTATGACCGTTATTCTAGTAAACAAAAAAATAATCCCCATGAGAAGTATCTTTATCTTTCTTATAGTTGTTACTTTGCTTATTTCATTTGCATATTTTAACGGAGGCTTTGTTTCAGAGAGGATAGATTCTATAGGAGATATAGTAAAAGGTAAAGACAGCCTTTTTATGCGTCTTAAAATATGGGATGGAACAACAAATTTAATACTGCATAATCCTTTAATCGGTACGGGTATCGGTACGTTCGTGTGGGCCTTGCCCGGTTATCGCCCGGAGGGACTTAACGTGC
>JABMRN010000080.1 GCA_013202515.1 Candidatus Omnitrophota bacterium
ATTATCTCTTGCCAATATACTCTCCTTTTATATTGCGTGCTACTAAAAGTAACGAACTAACAAAAAACTTTCCCTTTAGCGATTGTTGTCCTTGCGCGCTGCAAAACAATCTTTACAATACACTGGGCGATCTCCGCTTGGCTTGAAAGGTACTTCGCATTCCTTCTTGCATTCTGAACAAGTTGTCTTATGCATCTCTCTTGGTCCTCCACCGAATCCGCCATCATTTCCATATCCCATATTGCCTCCTTGCCTACCAATGGGCAGGCTTTCTGTTTTCATTGATAATGATTATATACTAAAATACGAGCTATTGCAACTTATATGTTTGCTAAGAACGCGTTTTATTTATAATAGGGGAAAAATTATTTTTTCCACGAGACTGGGGCAAGTGCTAGCTCCTCCTTCTGGTTCTTCTTTTTCTTCTGTTAATAGTGTAAATTAAAAAAACTATCCTAATGATATTTCTTGAGTAAAATATGGCTGGGTGCTCTGGTATGCGTTATAAATGCATCTCTTAAACCAGCCATACAGCATATAACTTAAATATCAAAAAATACTAGGCAATAAGAAATAAAGTTATAAGTAAGATTGTCATTTTTGTTCAGTATTTTACGTCTTAGATTTTTGTAACTATTTTTGCTGCAAAAATTAACGGGACGCCTAGACAGGAAAAGTGAACATTATTTACTAGAAATGAATTCGAGATAATCCTGTATATCTTTTACTCTCACATACCATAGCTTGCCCCGTTTTGCTGCTTTTAACTTGCCTCTATTTATTAGATTACGTAGATAATCCTGTGAATAATCATAAGCAATAGCAATCTTACGCAGAGGTAAGACCGCCTCAGGTTCAAAGGATAGCCCCTTTGCTGATTTAAGTCTATTAAGGGATCTTTCAAGGCACTCTAAAACAATCTTTTCGGTGGCCGTAAAGTCTTGCTTGTTAATATATTCATCTATCTTTTCTAGCGAAATATTTATTCCTTCTTCTATATCCCTGTTAATCTTTTCAAAGCAAGCATCAGATACTTCTAATGCTTCGTAGTATTTTTCTCTATCAGTTTTTGCTATGCCTTTGATGGCAATATTAACTAGGCCGCATCCAATCAATATATAAGAAAGCAGAATCCTTCCAGACCGTCCATTGCCGTCCCTAAATGGATGTATAGTTTCAAACCATATATGACTTATTGCCGCTAGTCGTAAAATATCGACATCTCTATTTTTTAATTGTGTGTTGAACCATTTTATAAAAAGTTCTAATGCTTCTCTTACATAAAAACCGTTTACTGGTTTGAATGATGCCTGTGCCACTTCAATATCGCTTACCCTAAAATCTCCTATCTTACCATTATAAAAACCAAAATCCTTTTCATACCGCATAAGAAGCGTATGGATCTGCTTTAAATCTGATATTTTTAATACAAATTCTTTTTCTTGGAATTGGTTGTTTGCGTATTCGTATAGGGTAGAAGCGGACTCAAAATATCCTAATATAGCAGCTGCTTTTTGTTTATCGGCTTTCTTGTTCCTTTCTAAAATATCCAATAAATCATTCCTATTTGCAAATACTCCTTCTATGGCTATGGAATTGCGTATCTCATCCTTAAACAATGAATACCATTCACTATTAGAAACGCTTATAATGCCTATATTTTTTTTCTTTAAATCCTGTAGCGCTTCTTTTATCTTAGCTATCTTCTTTTCGTTCATGTAATCCTCTTTTCCGAACCAAAGCTGATGGTTCGGAAACTGTTTTATATAACACCTTGCGAACTATGTACATGATATTATTATCGCACAACATGTTTTGTTGCAAGGGGTTAATTAAAATATTGTTACCGAACCTTTATGTATGGTTCGATAATAATATATCATCAATTATAGGGCTTGTCAAGAGCTAATATGCTATAATTTCACATTTAACGCGCGAGGGCATAAAAAGCTTTGACAATAGTTAATCATCAGAGCCTACTTTATCTCTCATTCTGGGTTTAGAGAGGTTTATGTGGCTGGGCTGGTTGAATTCGAACTTTTTACTTGCTGTCCTTCTTAATTTTCTTTTTTCCCTTCCAGCAAACTTAATAACTCTTTAGCACAATAAATCTTACCGCGCTGTTTATCAGTAATCTCAACCAAAATATTTGCTTTCTTAAGTTTTTCAACAGCTGCTTTAGCGGTGTGAAAAGATGTTTTTAGTTTTACTGCTGTTCTAGAAATAGTAACATAGGGATTTTTGAATAACTCATCCAATAACTTAGTCACGTATATACTAACTCGCTTTTTCTGTAAACGGCATCTATAGTTTTCAAGTAAATTAAGTATCGCCCTGGAGTTAATAGCAGCGTCTTTGGACTGTATAGCTACTGCTCGCAAAAAGAAATTTATCCATTCTCCCCATTCACCTCTTTGACTTACATATATAAGCTGATCATAGTATTCTCTGCGATATTTCTCAAAGAAAGCGCTCAGATAAAGCATAGGGTAGCTAAGAAATTCTCTCTCGCATAAAAATAGAGTGGTTAATAATCTGCCTATTCTGCCATTTCCATCAAGAAAAGGGTGGATAGCCTCAAACTGATAATGAATTAATGCACATTGTATTAAGCCTGGGATGTTATCTTTGCGGTGTAAGAATTTTTCTAATTCTCCCAGGGCTTCGTGCATTTCACGAACTGGAGGAGGAACAAATGCCGCATCTTTTAATATACATCCCGCGGGGCCAATCCAATTTTGGCTTCGGCGAAACTCACCAGGAATTAAATGTTGGCCTCTTACATTTTTCATAAGAATTCCGTGTATTTCGCGCATAAGGCGCAAGCAAATCGGCAATTCCTTTAATCTCTTAAGGCCATAATCCATAGCTTTAACATAATTTACTACTTCTAATACATCTGTGTTTTGAGCTTCGACTTTTTGCTCTTCTTTCCGGGCTGCTTCAAAATAAAATAAGTCTGAAAGCGAAGTCTGGGTGCCCTCGATCTTTGAACTTAAAACTGCCTCTCTTCTCATATAAGGGATAATCAATAAATTTGGATTGGGCAATAATGCACCTACACCATTAAGATTACCTAAGTGGCGGTTAGCTTCGGCTAGTAAATTTATTGATTCTCTTGAATACTTGATCTCTGGGGGCAAAGGATGTGGAACAAATGCCGAATAATCTCTATCGGTTTTTATAATCTTACCTGCTCTGGTACTTTTGAAATGATTCATGTCCATATATTTTATCCTATGCTTGTTAATTTAGCTGTCGAACCTGACTTCAATTATAAAACACTTTATTGAAGAAATCAAGCATTTTCTTCAATAATAGTTATTTTACTTATCTAACATCGATTAAATGCTGGCGATTAAATATTAGCCAGTTCAGAGATAAAGAGATAAGCAGGTGAGATTGTGAAGGCTCTTATATGGGCTTATGGTTGCTTCGTCGCGCCCTGGGTACTTCTCGCAATGACAGGAGGCAAACATTTGACGTAACTC
>JABMRN010000081.1 GCA_013202515.1 Candidatus Omnitrophota bacterium
CCGACAAGTTCCCAATTTCCGAAGTGGGCAGTAAGTATTATAACGCCCTTGCCCTTGGTAAAGGCCTTGTCTATCTTTTCTAAACCGTGGGCATTGACCCATAAGTCTATGTTTTTCTTGTTTATCTTACAAATGTTTGCGTATTCTGCTAGACTTCTACAGGCATTCGAAAACGAACCCCTTGCGATCTTCTGTATCTCTTCTTCCGGCTTATCTGGAAATACCCTTCTTAGATTCTCTATGGTGGTTTCCCTGGGCTTCGACAATATGCTGAAAGCTATGCTGCCTAAAGAAGCAGCAAGACGAGATACAAACTTAATGGGAAGTAGGAGCAAGATAAATCCAAAAAGTCTTGCTATATAATATACATAATAGCGCCTGGTTTTTATCTTCATTAAGCATAATATAATACCATATAAGCGCAATTATGTAAAAGGATTTAATTAGTTGGATTTGCTATCTATATGCGGTATTCGGCCTCGACAGTTGCCCTTATTCCTCCGCGTATATTGATTTCTGCGCGGATCTTAGCCCACCTTGGCCGGCAGGCGCGGACAAAATCATCGAGCATACGGTTTGCAAGGTGTTCGTGGAATATGCCGACATTGCGGAAGAAAAAAAGATATTCCTTGAAAGATTTTAGTTCGATGCAGAGTTTATCGGGGTTATATTCAATATAAATTGTCGCAAAATCCGGTAATCCTGTCTTGGGACAAAGACAGGTAAATTCCGATGTCTCCAATTTAACGACATAATTTTTGTCTTTGTATTTATTTTCCCATGCATCGATTGCCGGAGTCTTAAGTTTTCGGATATTTTCCTGCAGGCCTTTGTAACTTTTATTTTTCATCATCTACCTCACTCCTGCCGTCTTGTGCCACTGGGGTATTATTCTAACATCTTCAAGCTTTTTATTCAATTGATCCTTAAAATTTATCAAAGTTTTTTCCTTAACTTCTTTTGTGTCATTTTTTGGATCAACCGGCTGAAGCACGAAAAGAATTTTTCTGTCGATATTCTTAATTATATCTCCGGCCCTAAGAACATCCTCTATAAGGGTTTCTCCAGTTATAACCGCTTTTACAAAAACTTCCTTCCTCCTTGCAATTTTAAGAAATTCTTCGTGCTCACTCCAGAACTCTCTTCTTCTTGTTGATGAGGGAAGCTTCATATCCATTGCGACTGTATCCACCATAGCTATCACGCTTTTGAGATCATCGCACAAAACGCCATTTGATTCAAGATAAATAGATTTTTGCACAGCATCTTTGTACATTGGGATAAATTCTTTTAAAAATTTAGATTGCAGAAGGGGTTCCCCTCCAGTTATGGATAGTGAGCTATATGGCTCTGTATATTCCAGGGCTCTCTTTAAGAGCTCCTCTTTAGTAGGGTTCTCATAGGAATCAATTTTTGTATCGCAATAAGTGCAATTTAATGAACAGCCGAAGAATCGTATAAAAAGCTGTCTCATTCCAAGGTACGGACCTTCACCCTGATATGAAATAAAAGTTTCGGCTATCTTCGCTGTAGTTTCACTCATAAAGGATCCTTTACTCCCGCCTTCCTGAATCCCTTCCTGCGGTAATAACAGCTGTCGCATTCTCCGCAAGGCCTAAGGCCGCCTTTATAACACGACCACGTCATCCGATAAGGAACACCCAATTGGAGACCTTTTATTATTATCTCTGATTTTGATTTGTTTAATAGGGGGGTAAGGATTTTTATCTTAGTGCCAAGTTTTGTGCCAATATTTTTAACATTATTAAACGCTTTAAAATATCCGGGCCTACAATCCGGATAACCTGAATAATCCTCCGTATGCGCTCCTATAAATATATAGTGGGCCCTCATTGACTCGGCATAAGAAAGTGCAATCGAAAGCATCACGGTATTTCTTGCGGGCACATATGTGGAAGGAATAGCTTTTCTTTTCCGTCCCTTCGGAATCCTTATTCGCGGATCTAGAAGAGAAGAGCCTTTTCTGGGTAACGTGACCTTTGCCAAGATATAGGGACAACCTGCTTTTTTGGCAACATTCTTTGCTGATTTAATCTCACGCCTATTGCGCTGTCCGTAATCAAAGATTAGCGCAATGCATTTATAGCCACGCTCTTTAGCCATAAAGAGGGTTGTGGCCGAATCCATACCGCCTGAAAGTAAGACTACTGCCTTTTTTGACATGCTGATATATTAAGTTTCCCTGTAGCTTGCGGAAGAATTATCGCTTTCCCAAACAGTAACCTGAACCAATCCTTCAAAATGCTTCTTTAGCGAATCGTATATGTACTTTGCGATATTTTCCGAGGTGGGATTGTGTTTTTTAAAATAGGCGAGGTTGTTGATATGTTTGTGGTCTAATCTTTCTAGTATTTCAGATAAATATTTTTTTATGTCCCTAAAATCTCTAACCATACCACACTTATCAAGATTCTCTTTCGATATCTCTGCTTCAACCTTCCAGTTGTGGCCATGGAGATTTTCACACTTTCCTTTATAGCCTCTTAAATTGTGTGCACTGCTGAATTCATTCCTAATCTTTATTGTAAACATCTCACTCAAAATATCTCTTTGTTGCTTCTTCCCATTTTCCCTGTACCTTTAAAAGCAATTCGCATACTTCTCGGACAGCACCCCTGCCCCCCATTTTTTCTGTTGTGTGGTGTGCTATTTTTTTTACATCATCCATGGCGTTTGGAACACAAATAGCAAGCCCAATCCTTTTTAGAATGGGAATATCGATTATATCGTCTCCCACGAAACATATTTCTTCTTCTTTCACGGCAAATCTTCTCAGAATGTCGGGTAAGGCCTCTATTTTGTAGTGATAATCACCATAAACCTTATCCACACCCATGAGTTTTGCCCTTTTTTTAACAATTCTAGAACTCTTTGCGGTGATAATCGCGCATTTTAATCCAGCCCTTTTCACGAGCATAACACCCAGCCCGTCATTTACGTCAAAATTCTTAATTTCATCGCCGTAATCGCCGTAGATGATCCTGCCGTCGGTAAGAACACCGTCAACGTCAAGAAGAAGAAGTTTTATTTTTTTTGCTCGTTCTATTACATCACTCATCGGGTTTTCCTATACAAGCCCTGCCTTAAGCAGGTCCTGGACATCCAAAAGTCCAATGGGTTTGCCTTGCTTATCTACAACAGGCAATTCATCAATCTTTTTTGATCGAAGTATCTGGAAGGCCTCAGCGGCAAGTCTGTCTCTTTTTATGGTAGTGGGTTTTTTTGTCATGACGTCTTTTACTTTTTTATCTGCTATGTTTACCTTCTTTGACATGTGCCTTCTCAAATCGCCGTCTGTAAATATACCTACAAGCTTGCCCTTTTTATCAATTATACTTGCACTTCCAGCGCGGGATTTTGTTATCTTGATTAAAACATCCTTTACGACAGTGTTTTCTTTGACAACGGGACTGGAGTGACCGGAGCGCATGATGTCTTCTACCTTTAAAAGTAGTCTCTTACCTAAGATTCCTCCCGGATGATAAAAGGCAAAATCCTTTTCTTTAAATTTCTTCTTTTCCAATAGTGCTATTGCCAAGGCATCCCCCATAGCAAGCATCGCAGTTGTTGATGTAGTCGGGGCAAGGCCGAGAGTGCAGGCCTCTCTCCTTACAGAGGTATCTAATATATAATCAGAGTTTTTTGACAGAGTAGAATGTGGATTGCCCACCATTGATATGAGAAGTGCTCCTATCTTCTTTACAATGGGGAGGATTTTACAGATTTCTTCAGTCTCTCCGCTGTTTGAAAGAGCAATAATGCAATCTTCTTTTGTAACCCTTCCAATATCACCATGATGTGCTTCTGCCGGATGAAGATAAAGCGATGGGGTGCCTGTTGATGAAAGTGTCGCAGAAATCTTCTGTGCGATAAAGCCTGGCTTTCCCATGCCGGTCAAAATAACGCGGCCCTTTATCCTGGATATTTTATCGATAATCTTTGCAAAATTACTGTTAAGTCTTTTCTTGAGCTCTAAAATCGCCTCTGCTTCTATATCGAGAACCTTTTTTGCTCTTTGAACGCTCATTCTTTTACAGCCTCCTCAACAGCCTTTAGCGTTTTTAATAAACTACCCAATTTATTCAACTTAAGCATGTTAGGGCCGTCTGAAAGAGCGGCCTTCGGATTCTCGTGAACCTCAATAAACAAGGCATCTGCCCCGCAGGCTATCGCGGCCTTTGAAAGTGCTGGAATAAATTCACTCTC
>JABMRN010000082.1 GCA_013202515.1 Candidatus Omnitrophota bacterium
GATCTCCCCCTTCACGGCCTCGGATTCTCTCGATAACGTTTACAATATTTGAATAAAAATCGAGATTGAGCTTTATGATGAATGTTCCCGTTGCCGAAGAGGTAACGGCCTTAGCAGTACCTTGCACGGGTAAGAGAATCAATAAAAAAAGAATTAACCCTGTAATTACAATCGACCTTATGAGCGCCAACACTATCCCACCCACCTTCTCTACGGGAAGGAGTATTTCTGGCCGTTTAATGTTTATATATTTGAGCAATATCCTTAAGCAACATAAACATATTGATATAATAATAACAAATAGGACAAATTCGGTCACGCTCTTAGTAAGCGATGACCTTTCGGTGATTAAAAAAGCAATTTTATCGTAACTATATAAAGAAACTGTCAGTATAAAAAGTAAAGATAAAACCGGTAGGATCTGACTTCCGATACCTAAAAAAGAACCAACGTAAGTTATTCTTAATATTAGGATTAGGGTTATTATATCAACCCAATTTGCCCTCTGTAAGGCTTCCAAAGGCTCATCTCCTGAGAAACAGGTGAAAAATTACAACAGAGTATATCATAGAGACGGGCCTTTGTCAAGGTTGGGCGGAGAGACAAAAATGCCCTTTTTGCTCACATCTGTTATTGTTGCCGCCAATAAGGTACCGCATGCTTCATCGGGTCCGTCAAAAAGAACCCTTAGATATGTGCCTGTATATCCTGCTAAATAGTCAGTTAGCTTGTCTCTGGTTGATTCTACCACAACATCTACCCTTTTGCCTCTTAGCCTTTCTGCATAGCGCCGGTTCAATGAATGCCAAAGGGCTTGCATCCTGTCTTTTCTTCTTTTTAGCACAACTATATCATTCATAGCAGGCATCCTCGATGCCATGGTACCTTCCCTCTTAGAGTAGGTAAAGATATGTATCCGGATTGGTGCTACTTTTTTTATAAAATTTAATGTCCTCTTGAAACTTCTCTCGTCCTCGCCCGGAAAACCAATCATGACATCTGTTGTCAAACCAAATCTCGGAATCTTTTTTTCAATTCTTCTTCTAAGCAACAGGAACTGTTTTGTATTGTAAGGCCTATTCATAAGGCGAAGTATCTTGTCATCACCGCTCTGAAGGGGTATATGGAAATGATTACAGGCATTTGGTAGCTCCGAAACCGCATTTATCAAATCGTCAGTAACGTATAATGGTTCGATGGAACTAATCCTCACGCGAAATTCCGTGCTTATAGCACAAATTTTTCTTACAAGGAAATCTAACGATAGAGGCTGCTTAAGATCCCTGCCCCACGCACCAACGCAAACACCGGTTAATACTATTTCCTTATAGCCGGCCTCCACTAAACGCCTTACTTCTTCCAAAACCTGCATTTCAGATTTTGATACCGACGGGCCTCTGACCAAAGAAACCTTACAGTAAGAGCAATGGTGATTGCAACCATCTTGAATCTTCACGAATGCTCTGTCACGACCTTTGAAAGTTTCTAGACCCGATATTTTTTTTGATACCTTATGCATCGTACCTGAGGATATGATTTCTGCAATGTTCTCTTTTTCATTGTTTCTAATCAAAAAAGAGACCCCGGGAAGCTCCGCCAATCGTTTCCTGTCTTCATCTAACTCAGCATAACAGCCGCAAACCACAATTTCAGCGTTGGGATTCATTCTGTAAAAATGGCGCACAAGTCTTCTGGTATCCCTATCTGCCTTGTGGGTTACTGTGCAGGAATTGATAATGTATAAATCGGCTATATCCCTTATTTCGGATTCAAAAAAACCTACATTTAATAGGTTTTCTCTCATTAATTCCGACTCATACTGATTAACCTTGCATCCGACTGTTTTTATAATAAAGGTGGGTTTATTTTTCTGTGAGTTCATAATTCAACACGGAAAGTACATAGAGAGGTGCTGTATCGCTCTTAAGAACCCTTTTTCCTAGAGATACAAATTTACAATTTGTATCCTTCGCCATAGCGATTTCCTCAGGAGTGAAATCACCTTCGGGACCTATGAAAAAAATTATTCTCCCGGCTTGAATACGGGAGACTGCTTTTTTTAAAGGTACTGCATCTTCACCGAGCGAGGCCACTAATGCAATGTCGTAATTATTTACACAGTCCAACGTCTTGTAAAACTTTTCTATCTCGTTGATCTTTGGTACTTCGGTTCTGCCGCATTGCTTAGAGGCTTCTAGCGCTATCTTCTGCCACCTCTTTATCCTGTCCTGGGCCTTATCTGATTCTAGCTTCACGATAACCCTTTCGCTTATGATCGGGATTATTTCGTTAACGCCCAATTCTGTTGCTTTTTCCACAATGTAATCCATCTTCTGCCTTTTAGGTATGCACTGTGCAAGCGTAATGCGGGGTAAAATTTCCTTTTTTGGCGTTCTTGTCTCAACAACTTCAACTGTCAGTGATCCCGTTCCTGCCTTCTTTATGAAGCCGGCATATTCCTTACCCGTTCCGTCAAAAACAACGACCTTGTCGTCTTCCCTGAGTCGCATAACGTTCAGGATATGCTTTGCCTCCCGTCCGCTAATCTGAATGATATCTCCATTTATGTTTTCTCGAGGTGCATAGAATCGCGACATGACCTGCTCCTTGCTAATCTTTTTCACCGAAAACTTCGGCGGTAAATACGTATATCTCGCACTGCCCCTTCTTCCACGCGTCATGGGCCATGCCTGCTTTTTGGCCACATAATGAATTCATGAATTGCTCTCTATCCCATCCTGTCTCGGTTGCGACCTGCGGAAGATAGACGCCGCTTTGAAACCCGTTTCTTACAAGCACGCCATGTTTACCAACCTCTATTTTATTGGGGTCTTCTATTTTTTCAAGCGGGGTCAGCGCTGATATTTCGATATCAATGTTTTCCATATCATTCAAGGTTACGGGTCTGAATCTGGGATCTCCAGTGGCAGCTTCAACAGCCATGTCACGTACCGTTAGGTAGAATGGTCCTCTTCCTATAATGTTTCCTATACAGCCCCGAAGGCGCCCGCGTTCATGAAGAGTCACAAAAGCACCCATCTCCTTATTTAAAATAGGATCTGTCTCCTCAACCTTAAGCCGCTTTTTGGTTGAAAGGTAATAGGTGATGGAATCTCTAGCGAGTTTAAGCATTTTATTTCTTTGTTCTTTATTTAGCATGTCGTCTTCCCCTATCTTTGAATTTTTAAATGCCTGTTTTAGTCCTGTCTCGGATTTAACGATTGCAGCGCTCAAATATCCAACAACGCTGTCCCTGCTAAAAGTAACATCCCCTGAATTTGCAGTTTTCAAAATATCTATCTTGTCGGCTCCTAATTTTTTACACGCCATCATAGTTGCAGAGACCGCACCGTATCCGCACATTAGGCTGTGATTATTTATAGCGCTTTTTGAATAGAACTCCTCTGGATCAAATTTTTCAATCTCCGACGCTGTGTAAGCATCTATTTGGTTTGCCCTCTCATAAGATACAAAATGACACATATCTGCACTTGCAATCAATACAAAATCTTCCTTATCTTTAAGAACATTGTAAAGAGCATTTGAGAGAATCTTACAATTTTCAAGGCTTTGATCGCCCATTTGAATTATGACGATTTTAAAATCGTGTAGAACCATTTGTAAAAATGGTATCTGCATTTCACTCGAATTCTCATTAACGAAAGCCTCCTTCATTGCATAAATACTGCTATTCTCATCGATCAATACCTCGGAAATATTTTTATCGATCTCTACTTCCCCCAAAGGCGTTTCATATGAATCGTAATCGCACACCGCTATCCCTGCATGACGTATCCTATGGTTAAAAGCAATAACGATAGCTGTCTTTATAGGTTCGCCCTCTATCAATTTGAACCCGTATGCGGCAACCCCTCCGGAATATTTAAAACCGGCATGCGGTGAAATAATACCAATTATTTTCCCGTCCACTTTTTCCGGATAGGCCTTCTTAAGAAAACCGTCTAGCATCGTCATTAACGCTTCTTTCGATGCGGGATACCAGCTTCCCGCAAGGTCCGCATTCTTTGTTTCTGCAAACGCCATGCCCATCATCATCGCTGCAATAATAAGACAACTAAGTATTTTTTTCATTTCAGATTTTCTGATTCTGTTAGCGTACAAAAGTGAGCGAAAAATCTATGCCACGCACCGAATCGGTCAATGCACCTACTGAAATCGTATCAACACCAGTTGCGGCATACCCCTCTACATTATCCAGTGTAATTCCGCCTGAAACTTCAAGCAGTATCTCTTGAGCAAGACCATATGCCTCTCTTACCTGAGCTGCTTTTTTTACGGTCTCGGCATCCAAATTGTCCAGCATGATTATGTCAGGTCTCTGCTTAAGCGCTTTCTCAAATTCTTCTAAGGTATCTACTTCA
>JABMRN010000083.1 GCA_013202515.1 Candidatus Omnitrophota bacterium
ACTCCAACAAGCGTGACACGGGGAAAATCCAACCCCTTAGCTATCATCTGTGTTCCAACCATGATATCTATATTGTGTTCTTTAAAACTCTCTAGAATTCTATCGTGCGAACCCCTTTTTGAGGTAGCATCGGTATCCATTCGGCTTATTCTGGCCTGCGGAATAAACCGGGATAATTCGGATTCAACCTTTTCGGTGCCAATGCCGAAATATTTTATGTAACCGCTATTGCACTTTGGACATATGTTAGGCGGGGGTAGCTTAGCATTACAATAATGACATATAAGGCTTCTTTTATCATAGTGATACACTAAAATAGCATCGCATTTTTTGCATTTCAGTACATAACCGCAGCCCTTGCAGTTCATGTAGGTGGAAAAACCTCGTCTATTTAAAAATACTATCGCCTGCTGCTTTCTTTTGATGACTTCTTCAAGGGCATCCGTCAACACCTTTGAAAACATTACTATTTTTTTTCTCGTAGCAACCTCCATGCGCATGTCTACAATTTTTACCCGAGGAAGCTCCTTATCGTCAATTCGTTTTGTCAAGCGCACAAGTTCATATTCGCCCTTTTCAGCCTTGTAGTAACTTTCGAGAGAGGGCGTTGCGCTTCCAAGTATAACAGGACAATTCGAAAGCTTAGCTCTTTGGATTGCCACATCCCTTGCGTGATATCTCGGGGCATCTTCCTGCTTGTAGCTTGTCTCGTGTTCCTCATCGATTATTATCAATCCCAGATTTTTCACAGGGCTAAATATGGCGGATCTGGCTCCAACGACGATCTTCGCGGAACCCTCTCTTATTTTCTTCCACTCTTGGTAGCGGGTAGATCCTAGTAGCCTTGAATGAATAACAGCCACGTTCTCTCCAAATCTGGCGGTAAACCGGGCTACCGTCTGGGGCGTGAGGGATATCTCCGGTACCAAAACAATGCTTGAATGCCCTTTTTTAAGCACCGTGTCTATGGCCTGAAGATACACTTCTGTTTTTCCACTAGCAGTAATCCCGTGCAAAAGAAAAGTCTTATATGTCTTCTTTTCTATTTTATCCAAGACATTTTTAATAGCATTCTGCTGCTCAGATGTGGGTGAAAACGGCATTTCTGGTGTAACATCTTTTTCCTTTATCTTTTTCTCATCCCGCACCCTTACAGTTGTTTTACCCTTCTTTAATACCCCGGGAATCATAGCACTTATTGCCTCTCCCCACGAACATAAGTAGGTATCGCTTATCCATTCCGCTAATGATAATAACTGTTTTGAAAGAATGGGTTCTTTGTCAATAACGCTTTTTAAGGCCTTTATTTCGGGAAAATCGCTTTTTTCGCTGAATCCTACTAACACCCCAACCTTATCCTTATCTCGGAACGGAACCCACACACGCTTTCCTATATCTACATCACCCTCAAGCGCTTTAGGTACACTGTAGCAAAAAGTCCTGTTGAGTGGAAGATTTATCGCAACTTTAGCAAAACTCATTTTGAACACCCTTTAATAGTGGAAAGCTGGCTGAGCCTTCCGCATACGGAAGAAATATCCTTGTCTAAAAGAATCTGGGCACCGCTTAAAGTTTTAAGGAACGAAAAAACAACCTGGGTGCGCTTTGAGTTAGTCAGGATAAGAATTATCTTTTTGTTTTTTTTACGTTTCCATATTTTCAAGAATGTGAGGAAATTAAAAACTATTCTTGCGATATAAAAAAATCTTATATTATCGTGGTCTATGAATTTACATTTTTCAATGGCCTTTTTGGGAGAAAAAATCCAAATCTCATGCTGCATTCTTGCTATTGCGTTTACATTCGAGGAAACTCTTTTAGCCTCTTCTTCTGTATTTATCGCAGGTAGAACATATCCAACCCTCAGGCGCCTACCCCATTTAGATTCAAATTTTGCTTCATTGGCCTTAAATATATCACTCTTTTCCTTTAGTTTTGAAAATGAACGGCTTTCCTTATGATAAACATAAGAAGCCCTTGCCCTTACTGTTTGATAACCTGCCTGTTGAACACGCTTTGAATAATCATTGTCATCAAAATAACCGATTTCGTAGGTTTCATCCAGATAACCCACTCTATGAATTACTTCTATTTTCACCACCATGGAAAATGCCCTGCATGTATAAAGCTCCTGATAGCTTCCTTTGAATGGCCGTAGGCCTCTAGCAAAACTATCAATATCCAAACTTCCGGGGAACTGACCGAACGTATTGCTGGAGGGATTAACAATTCCTATTTTGGAGTTTTTTCGAAATATATCTATGATTTCAGAAAGCCAGCCAGATGTTGCCACTGTATCATTGTTCATTATGCATACATATGCTGCATCCGAAAACCGCATCCCACGGTTTATTGCTTTCACGAAACCCTCATTGACTTCATTCCTCAATACAACAAATTTGTCGTCATTGATGCCTGATAAGGAATCCAGATAGTCTTTCGTGGGTTTAGCGCTTGCGTTATCGACAATAACAACTCTATTTGGAAAAATGGTGTGCTTTTTGATGCTTTCTATGCATTCGCGTGTTTCATCCAGGTGATTCCACACTGGTATAATTATGTCGCATCTTTGGGCAATAGTTTGAGACATTTTTATTTCGCGAGTTCTCGCTTAATCTTTTTCATATCCTCCCAGACAAAACGCTTGCCTTCGGGATTACGCAAAAGATAGGCAGGGTGAAAAGTAGGCATGACTTTTATTCCGCCATATAAATGGAAATGGCCTCTCAGTCTCGTAATAGGCACCTGGTTCTTCAAAAGAGACTGCGACGCGAATTTTCCTAGCGTACATATAACCTTAGGTTTTATCAATTCTAATTGGCGCATGAGGTATTCCTCGCAAGTGAGAACCTCGGTAGGAAAGGGATTTCTGTTGTCAGGGGGTCTACATTTTAACACATTGGCTATAAAAACATCTTCTCTCTTAAAGCCTATAGAGGCTATTATCTTTGTAAGCAACTTTCCTGCCCTTCCGACAAATGGTTTACCTTGCAAGTCCTCTTCCATGCCAGGCGCCTCACCCACAAATACCAGGTCTGCTTTGGGGTTTCCGCTTCCGAAAACAACGTTCGTTCTTGTCTTGCATAGTTCGCATTTATTGCAGGCCAAAACGTCTTTTTGAAGAGATGAAAGGCTATCTGACGGTAATACTATGGGATATTTATAAAAAATCTCATTTATTCCCGACAGCCTCTGGAGTTCAAGGTATTTTTTTAGCGACTTGAGCGTTGATTTAAATTCGGTCTGCATAAATTTCTATTTTCTGAGATAATCTCCTCTTGATAAATGTTTTTCTAGAAAAATATAAAAAATAATAAA
>JABMRN010000084.1 GCA_013202515.1 Candidatus Omnitrophota bacterium
AAATAGCCGCGCATATAATACTAACCGCAAAGGTAATGATGCTGATCATATTAAACCCAGAAACAAGATCGTCTGTCCCGTAATCATCTCTATCTTTCCAGTGTTTGATTTCTACTTTTCCATCCGCAGGACTGAAGCTTTCAAGATCAATCCCATCTGTTCTTACGCTATCTTTTAAACGTATAAAAATAGTTGAGGCCCTCTCATTTAAAATAACGCTGGTTCTTAAGGCCTCAATTGGCATAAAGAGATTATTATTGGCAATATAATCTCTGAGGTCTGCTACGCCGACAATTTTGCAGTATTTATCACGATAAACCTTTCTATTAACCTTATCTATATTATGCTCCTTTATAAAAATAGCCTCCAGGGTATCCCCTAAATCTATATCTTCGTCTTTTGGGATCTTTTCCTCTAACCTTTTTTTGAGCACTTTTCCTAATATAATCTCATCCGCATAAGGACCGGAAAAATAGCTTCCGCTTGTAATATGATTCTTTAACTCCATAACCTCTTCATTAAAATCTACCCCCCAAACTACTGCTACTATTCGGCTGCCCTTGTAATCTAACACGCAAGGCATCTCCAAAACAGGCCCGAGACTTTTTATTAAATCTTTATTTTTGATTTTTTCTAAGGTCCGCTGAGTTTCGTAAAGGTAGGATTCTCCCCTTAAGGGGGTTACATATACGTGGCCGCTTACTTTTGGGACAAGTTCACTGATAACCGTCTCAAAGCCATAGAGCATAAAACGCGCAAAAAGAACGTTGGCAAATAAAAAACCAAGGACTGCCGATACGAATAGAAGGGAGCCTATATTATTAAGCATGTCCTTAATCGCAAGAAATATGGCTAATCTTATGTTTTTCATAATCGATATCACCTATAAGTTACATATATTATAGCATTTGTTATTAGTATAATAAAGGAAAAACGATAGTTAAGGAGAAATACTAGCCACAATGTGCATCGAGCCTAAACTTGTTTCCAGGCCTTCATATTGCAACCAGCTATAAGGAGGTTCTTCTGTATACCAAACAAATGTTGGCGGTATAAAAAGGCCTGCCAAGCCGGTTAATAAGCCCATATCTGGAATAAGCCTAAGCTTGATAGCTTTTATTCTGCCTATAGGCAATTCTAACTCCTCAGACTCCATAACTTTAATATTTATTCTGTAGAACTTCGGTTCGTTCGAAATGAGATAGAAATTTCTATATGCCTTTTCATTGCGATGAGCTACAAATCTCTCTAAAAAATGCATCATGGTAATATTATCAGTTGTTTTGCCCTTAATAGGAAATCTTCTCTTCATGAGGATTTTACCTTCGCCATCTGATGCTGTATAGCATATCTTCTTTTTATCATAATCGAAACGCTTTTCATGTTTAACGAGAATATTTTCATCTTTGTCTCTAATAATCTGGAGGCTATAAATAACGTACAGCAAGCTTTCCTTTTCTTCTACTTCGGCATCACTTTTCCAAGTGACATTTTCATATTTATCGTAATCGCCTCTTCCTTGTTCGGTAATCTTATAGAATACCTTTCCATCGCGAGAGAACTTTTCTGTAGAAGAGGAGAACGCTGAGCGCGGTTTTAAGGTGCTTTTGTAAACATAAATACCTTTAATTGTTTTGCTTTCATCCATCAATGCATCTGAGACTTCCCCCGAGCAGGTTGTCGCGGGCATAATTAAAACAAATATCATGAGTAATGATCGCATCGCATGCTTCAAGAGATTATCCATTATTTCTTCCTTTCTCTCATCTGACCATGGTCTTAACCCAAAAGTTCTGGCCGTCTGTAGAAATAGTTACCGCTCCACTATCGGCTGTGGTATAGACCTGGGCTCCCACCTCTTCCAACCCCTCAACTACCTCTAAGGCAGGAAATCCGAATTGGCTATCTTGCCTTACGCTAATCACCGCAAACTCTGGCGCCACCGCCTCAAAGAAACAGTCCTCTACCTTACCTTCGTAACTACCATGATGAGGTACCTTAAGCACCGTAGATTGCAACATTGGCCGATATCGCAACAATTGCTCAATCCCCTGCTCTTGGATATCACCACAGAAGATAAGGCTAACATCTTTATAGGCCAATTTTAACACTATGGAACTATTATTTATATCGGCTTGGCTACCTGATAGCAACGGTCTAGGTG
>JABMRN010000085.1 GCA_013202515.1 Candidatus Omnitrophota bacterium
CTTTATTACGGCAGATTCGGAAATGTCTTTCTGTTTGCATCAGAGCTTAAATCAATACTTAAGCACCCTTCAGTTGAAAAAGAAATAGATGCTTCTGCAATGCTTAAGTATTTTGCTCATGATTACATTCCAAATCCGCACTCTATTTTTAAAGGCATATCCAAACTTGAGCCGGGCTCGTATGCGGTTCTTTCCGGTACAAGCTTTACGAAAAAACGTTATTGGAATATTACATTTAATAAATCAGGCAGCAACATAAAAGCATGCGAAGAAAAATTCAGGGAATTGCTTAAGGCTGCAGTAAAAAGAAGGCTAATAAGCGATGTTCCCCTTGGGGTATTCTTAAGTGGGGGTCTTGACTCAAGCTGTGTTGTAGCAATGATGGCGGAACTTATGCCCGCAAAAGCCATTAAGACTTTCACAATAGGATTTAAAGACAAACATTTTGATGAATCCGGTGATGCCGAGATAATAGCGAGGCATTTCGGGACTGACCACAGGCAGCAGATTGTTGATGCAAAGGGAATGCTTCAGGTTTTGCCGCAGATTCTCTCGACACTTGACGAACCCTTTGCTGACTATTCTATTATTCCTACATATGTTGTTTCAAGGTTCGCAAGAAAATACGTTACAGTTGTTCTGGGAGGAGACGGAGGCGATGAGTTTTTTGCAGGCTACCCATCATTTATTGCGCATAAGATATCAAGAATAGCTAGATTTATCCCATTTTCAACGGCTATGTTGAACATGGCCTCAAAGCTGCCTTTACCTAGCTCAGGCTACATGGATCCGGCCTTTAAGCTCAGACGATATCTTAGGGGAATAAAATATCCTGAAGCAATAAGGCATCAGGTGTGGATCGGTTCTTTTCCTCGAGAAAGACAGAAGATGCTTCTTTCCGGTGATTACGGAGATCTTTTAAAAGAAGAAAATCTTTACGATGAATCGTATGCTTACACAGAAGAGGTAAAAAATCTTCATTACATTGACCGGGTTAACTACCTTTACGCAAAGACTTATATGACCGATGATATATTGACAAAGGTTGATAGGGCCAGCATGGCTCTTGGCCTTGAAGTCCGCGCGCCATTTCTTGATCCGGAATTTATTGATTTTGCTACATCGCTTTCTCCGAACCTCAAATTAAAGGGCTTTAATACCAAATACATTGTAAAAAAAGCCATGGCTGGAAAGCTTCCAGCCAAGATTTTAAAGAAAGCGAAACACGGTTTTGCTGCGCCTGTTGGCCAATGGTTTAGGAAAGAGCTTAAAGAACTTTTACTTGATACCTTTAGCAAGGAAAAGGTAAAAAAAGACGGGATATTTAATTTTCGGGAAATCGACAGCATCATACAGAATCATCTTTCAGGTAGGTTGGACTATTCGCGTGAGCTATGGTCGCTCTTTGTTTTTCAGATGTGGCACGATAAATGGTTTAAAGGAGGAGATACGCAATATGCACAAGATTCCGCTACTAGATTTAAAGAAACAATACCAGTCAATTAAAGGCGAGATTGATAGCGCCATAAAAGACGTTATTGATCAACAGGCCTTTATCATGGGAAAAGATATCAAGTCATTAGAAGGAAGCATCGCATCTTTTTGCCAAACTAAATACGCAATTGGCGTTAGTTCTGGCACAGATGCGCTTCTGCTTGTTTTAAAAGCAGCAGGTATAGGCGAAGGAGATGAGGTAATAACCGTTCCCTTTACTTTTATCGCCACTGCTGAGGCAATATCGACAGCCGGGGCAACGCCTGTTTTCTGTGACGTTGATCCAAAAACATATCTTATGGATCCAGCTTCTATGAAATCGAAAATTACCTCAAAGACAAAGGCAGTGATACCCGTTCATCTCTATGGACAATGCGTGGAGATGGATGAAATACTCAAAATAGCCAAGGCCAAAAACCTTAAAGTTATAGAAGACTGCGCTCAGGCAATAGGCGCTAAATATAAGGGCCGGAAGGCCGGTTCCCTTGGTGATGCCGGGTGCATTAGTTTCTTTCCCAGCAAGAACCTCGGATGTTTCGGTGATGGCGGTATGATTGTCACAAATGATGAAAAGATAGCTAGTAATGCGAAGCTCCTACGAGTGCACGGAAGCGGCAAAAGATACATGCATTCTTTGGTAGGGTACAACAGCCGTCTCGATA
>JABMRN010000086.1 GCA_013202515.1 Candidatus Omnitrophota bacterium
GGTCGGCTTAAGGTCAGGCGAGAGACGTTCAATAGTATCTCGGGGTAATCTTCGGCCTGCTCCCCCATAGCCACTAATACCATTTCGTCAACAGCCTGTTCCCTAACCTTTCGGATAATCGCATTTGCCACCCAGAGTAAAGGATTATAGAAATAGGCAATCTGCAGTATTGTCTGAACCAGGCTAACCCACATATCGCCCCGATTGATATGGGCCAGCTCATGTAAAAGAATCGATCTAAAATCTTCAGCTTTCAATTTATGGGGAAGATTTTTCGGGATTAAAATTGTCGGTCGAAAGAGGCCACAAACTGATGGGCTGGCAGCAACAGGGGAAAGCTTCAAGAAGACCGATCTATGCACTCCCATTTGCTTACGGCACCGCTCAAAGATATCTACTATTGAATCGTTTGGAATTTTAGATTGTTCCAGAAGACCTCTAACAAAGAACATTTGCTGAATCAGCAATAAAACCATTGCTATCACAACAGCTAACCACCCCAGAAAGGCAAAACCCTGCCAAGATAACGAGGCTGTCGCCGGAGAAGCTGCGAGAGTAAATTTAGTAGATGTGTCGGCAGCAGGCTCAGGTGAAGTGCTTGCCGAAGGCAAGGCTGCGATTCCGGTTCCAGACGGTATAGTTTCACTCGCTGGCTCAATTCTTTGCAGGATCGATGCGGTTTGTTCAGGGATAGAAGCTTTTTCAGTTATGATACCGGGCACGTTATCGCCGAACCAATAACCCAGGCCTGTAGGTGATGAAAGCGTTGTCGGCAGAACCAATTTGACCAATATCAGCATCCAGATACAGTAAAGGAATACTGATCGGAACTTTTTTCGAAGAAGAAAATCCAGCACAAGCAATATAATGATAAGCACACTGGATTGAATCAGCATTGAAACGGAAAAACCAACAAAAGATTTAGCAGTAGTATTCAAGAATGTTATAATGCTTTCCATAATATTGTCCCCTTATTATTATTGGGATTTGTTTTCGGATTCTTTATCATACCTATTTTCGCTTCGCATCTCTTTTTCTGCGTTTTCTTTTTTTGATCAGCTTTTCCAGATGACTATATTCTTCTTCTGAAAGCTGGTCATTTTCGATTAGAAACTGCATCATGGGAGTAAAGGTTCCGTCAAAGGCCCTTTTAAGCGTTCTGGTGATTTCGCTTTTGCGTGCCTGGGACTCGGTAACCGCTGAGTGGTAGAGATAAATACTGCGAATCTTATCTGTTTTCAGTAGTCCCTTTTTAACCATCCTGTCCATCATGGTCTTGACGGTGGTATAAGCCCATCCTTTTTCGTCTTGGAGGGTTTCATGCACCGTAGGTGCCGCACAAGGTTCGAGTTCCCATACCTTCTGGAGAATTTTCCATTCACTTTCGAATAATTCGAGGTTTTCTTTGTTCATAACAGGCTCCTTATATCTATCCGAGTAGAGATTACTCTACTCCAGTAGATATTGCAAGTAAAAAATTATAAATATTTAAAATTTTTTCCGTACCACATTTTGTCATACTTCAGACACACAGACTAACCAATCTTTTGCTTAATCCAATACATAGTAGCCATTAGCCTATCCCTCCAGTGGTGATTCCACCAATTTTTGCATGCACTCCTTCGAGCTGAATGTAATCGGCTTTTGGAGTCCCATATTTTCTCCCCATCTTCAGAAAATAATACATGTGCTTGTAAAGTGTATGCTAATTCTGGATTAAATCTAATATTACTACTTAATCCAAAATGCCATATTTTGTTGCGGAATTTTCCAACCAGACTTCGTCGTCCGGAAATTAAATCGGGAAAGTCAAATTGAATAAGCTTCTTATTACTTAGTATCTCGTTCGTAAAATAAAAGCACTTTTTGTCGCCAGACATTACATAGAAAGGCATACCAATGTCTGATAAATAATTGTTCCAAGTTTGACGTAAAATATTAATAATCGCATTTCGTGCTGTTAACGGCAAATAGTTTGCAAGCCATGAATCGGTTGCCGAAACACTCCGAATCAAGGTGTATTTTGCTGATCCGTACAGTGCCTGGCAGCGGGGATTGAATGAAAATAC
>JABMRN010000087.1 GCA_013202515.1 Candidatus Omnitrophota bacterium
CCCTTTTGTCAACACCATATTTTTCTGCAATTTCATTGACCTTTGTCATGAAAGAGGAGTGAAATTGAGCATATCCTAACGTCACCTCCATTGGACTGATGCCATATTTATGAATAAAAGGACGCACGAGCTTTTCGCTTATATCCAATGTTTCTCTTACATTAATTTTAGGTAGCATATTTTTTTTCTCTAAAATAGTGGCTATTGTTTCCGTGGGGGCATTGCCGCTTGACCTGCCCAAACCCTGTAGCGAAGTATCCACGATTGTGGCTCCGCACTCAATCGCTACAAGCGTGTTGGCTACCGCAAGACAAAGATTATTATGTCCATGAAACCCCAGCCTTAAAGATGCTTTCTTTTTCATTTCATTAAAATACCTTGCAACATCTTCCGGAAGCATTCCCCCTGCCGAATCAACGATACAGACTATGTCAGCACCAAAGCCTTCGGCCATATATGCCTTTTCGGATAAATCTTGCGGTGTTAAGGCATATGATTTCATAAGATTCGAAAAAACTGTCATGCCCAGCTTTTTTGCCAGACTTATATATTTTTTAGCTTCTGACACGCTATCGGCGTTTGTTCCGACTCTTACAAAAGACATTCCAAGATCACTCGCCATCTTTATATCCTGAGAGCGTCCGATGCCCGGTATAAAAAACATACCATATTTAGCTTTGCTTAAGGATTTTCTTGCTGCCTCTAGATATTCTCTATCGGTGGCCGCCGCTACACCCTTGCCACAGTTCGATGCATTTAGACCAAGACCATGTCCGATCTCGATCCACTTAAACCCAGCTTTCTCAAGTGCAAGCGCAATGATTTCTGTATCTCGTCCGGTAAACTGGAAATCTACTGCGTAATTACCGTCCCTTAAAGTAGTATCAAGTATGTCTATCTTTTTCAGTATTTTACTCATATGTGGATTAACTCCGATATGTTTTTACTGAACATATTTGCCTTCGTGTTATCATCCAGCTTATAATGTTTGCAGAATTTATTAAACAATTTAAAACCATCATACATGCCTATGCCTGGGTGATCAGAACCGTATATGATTCTATTTGAACCAAGTTTTTTTACACTGAAAGCCATGTCTTTCTCGACGGATGAATTTTTGTAGAAATAAAAAGTGTATGAGACATCCAAATAGATGTTTGGGTTACCCATAGCAACGCCAAAGGCATCCATAAGCCGATGGCCTCCCATGTGGGCAATAATTATATTCGTGGAGGCGTTCTCTTTGGCAAGCTCATCAAAGGCATTGGGATATGTTCTTTCATCAAGGCTTACAAATTTAAAAACTGGAAGACAATCTATGACAAGCGGAAGCTTGTGGAGCCCTATATAATGAGCAATATGAAAAACGCCCGGGTCTTTCAGTGTAAATTTCTGTGTCCTGGGATGAATTTTTATGCCCTTGCATTTTTTTTGTACGATTAACTTGTCGATATCTCTTTTTATTTTTTTCTTAGGTTGCTTAGGATCTACCATCCCAAAACGGTAGAACCTATCTGAAAACAACCTACACGCCTCTTCAAGATGATTGTTTTTATTCAAATGGTTATCGGGCATAAGCACCGCCTTGTCGATACCGGCTTTATTCATTTCACGTATGACTTCGGCACAAGCCCTTTTGATATCCTTGAACCTGTTAAGATCTATATGAACATGTGCGTCTATTATCATCTTAGGCTCACTATCTCCGATTTATACTTTTTTTGGTTACTGGGTTCCTTTTTATAAATATAGAGGGTGAAGTCATGCAAGGGAAAATTCGGTCTTAACACAATGAACCTGCTAAGCGTCCTTGCAAACCCCAACAATTTCTCCGTAGGGTAATAATAGAGATGTTTCTCCTTAAAATCCACATTGGTAGTAAACATGTTTACCGCAATACCACATTTTGAAAACTTATACATCTTTGCTATCATTTTCTTAGCGTACCCCAAATTGTTTGATATCTTTTTGTTTAAAATCCCTGAAGCAAAAACATAGTCATATTTTTCTTTGACATCATCCCTTAATATATCCTTGACCCTAAAATCAAGTTTCGAATGTTTATTTTTAGCCGCCTGTACTATCTTAGGGGCTATGTCAAAACCTGAATACTTGACTTTTATATTTTTATCAGCAAGATAATTATATAGATCTCCGAAACCACACCCTACGTCCAGTATGCTTCTTTTATTTATATTGCCTATTTCAGAAAGTATCCTAAAGCGCAGGTTCTGCTGTTTTCTATCACGCCAGCCCATAGTCTTAATGCTTATACCGTAACGTTTAAGTCTATTTTCATAAAGGCGTATAATTCCGTTCTTTTCTTTCTTGAGAATATCAAAATCTTTGTGATGCAAATGTATTAGTCTTGAGATGGCATTGGAGTAGATAAACTTTTTTCTATCTGTATTTATCTTATATTTATCACAGAACTTATTGAAAACGCTAATACCGTCTGCCAGGCCAATGCTCGGATGATCGGAACCATAAATAATCCTCTGGGGTTCTATATTCTTTATGACATAGGCCATATTATCTTCAACTGACGAACCCTTGAAAAAATGGAATGTATATGAAACCTCTAAATAAATATTAGGATTGCCCCTTGCTACTCCAAAGGCATCCATCAAGCGGTGACCGCCCATGTGGGCAATAACTATTTTCGTGTGAGGATTTGCTTTTGCAAGCCTATCAAATGCATTCGGAAAATTCCTTTCATCAAGATTTGTAAATTTAAATACCGGTAGACAATCAATAATAAGCGGCAGATCATAGGCTGCAATGTGAGAGGCTATTGTAGAAACACCTTTCTCATCCAGCGTAAATCCCTGCATTCTGGGATGAAGCTTTAGCCCCTTAAACCATTTCTTCTCGGCCAGCCTGTCTATGTCATCTTTGATCGTCCTTTTATTCTGCTTGGGGTTAACCATACCGATGCCATAGAATCTGTGCGGGAACAACTCGCATGCCTCCTCTATGTGTTCATTTTTGTTTAAATAGTTGTCGGTCAATAGCAAAGCTCTGTCTATGCAGGCCTTATCCATGTCTTCGACAACTTGGCTGGCAGCCTTCTTGACGCTTTTAAATCTCCTTAAGTCAAGATGAACGTGTGCATCTATAATCATGATATTTCTTTCCCATTTATTTGTTGATTTTGATTTTAAACTCTTTTATTTTTTTGTCTAATCCCAGGATTTTGGTGGTAGGAACGCCCTTCTTTATTTTCTTAATCCACTCTTTTTCTTTTTTTGCAGTTTCTATAGAATACTTAATAACAGATTTAACCTGCTTAAGTGGAATAACGCAAACTCCATCCTCATCCCCTACTATAACATCCCCTGGCGAAACACTGCATCCACCGCAGGATATGGGAACATTGATATTGTCTGACCATCCCTTGTGAGGACCTGCTGGGGTAACACCCTTACAAAAAACTGGTAGTCGTAGTTTCTTTATCTCATTCTTGTCACGGATTGAGCCATCAATAACTACACCTTGTATGCCTCTTTTCTTTGCCGCAATTGTCTGTACGCCACCCCAAACAGCAGTATCGAGATAACCCCTTGCGTCAAAAACAACGATATCGCCCCTTTTGGCAATATAAATTGCTTTATGACTTGCTATGTTGCATCCAACCATCCCCTGAACCGTAATTGCCTGACCAACAATTTTAACAGGTTCAAACAGTGGCTTTATAGTCGCATGCATCGTATTCATCCTGTTCAAACAATCAGAAATAATAGTAGTGGGTATCTGTTTAAGCTTATTAAGCTCTTTTTGGCTGATTCTCGGTATACTCATATTAATTACGCCGTACATGATAAAAAGCCTCCAATCTGTATCTAGCTGACATTAAACTTTATCATTTCTTCTGCCCTATCGGCTACTGCCTGGGCTTCTTGTCTATCGCGTCCTTTTGCAATCACAAAGCCTATTCTGTCATTATCTTCCCTTAAGGGTTTTAAAGCATCTCCCTTTTTAACAATAAAATCTAATTTTAAAATGTTTTTTATTTTTCTCGCTTCTTTTATTCCAGAGATACTCTGCAGAATGCCTTCACTGGGTGCCCTTAGAAAACGTAAAACAACAGAATTCTCTAATTCAAAACTTGGAATTTGGGGATTTTCTCCCAATGCAAGCTTAATATATTTCTCTACCACATTAAATCCACATAAATGAGGCAGTATGTCAGAGGGGATCAATCCCCCGCCTGCTCTTGCGGCTATCTCGATAACAACAGGACCTTTATCCCCGACAATAACCTCTATGTGGGAGGGGCCAAACCCTACCCCTAAAGCATCCAATGAAGCAGTTACTACTTCTTTAACTTTGTTCTGCATGGTCTTTGAATATCGCGGCGGAAAGGTGAGGTCCATCGCAATAATATTCGGGGTTTCTATCTTTTCTTTATCGGATATACCCAATACATAGGTTTTTTTGCCGTAAGTAATCGAATCTATAGTGGACTCAATTCCTTCAACAAATTCCTCGATAATAACTTCACCAGAGCGCGACTCATCCAATGATATATTGAAAAATCTCGCTAAATCATCCTTATTATTTAATTTAAAAACCCCTCTTGATCCGGCCCTGTCTGCCGGTTTTATAACCAGAGGAAATACGAGTTCCTTTATCCTGTCCATTGCCTCTTCATTCGATTTCGCAGAAATGAAATTGCCGCAAGGAATATTATGCTTTTTTAAGGCTTTCTTCATTAGTATTTTATTTGTGGTATTTGCCGCTGCCTCCCGGGAAATCCCTGGAAGCCCTAGCTCTATCGCAATAATGCTAATGGTATTGACAAGGCTCTCCACTGAAACCGTCATAACCCCATTTATCTTGTATTTCTTGGCGATTTCTACGTATTCAGATGGATCCTTTGTCTTAGC
>JABMRN010000088.1 GCA_013202515.1 Candidatus Omnitrophota bacterium
CGGATATTATATTTCTTGATATAAAAATGAAAGGTATGAGTGGCCTGGATACGCTAGAGAGAATAAAGAAAATAGATAAGACTATAAAAGTTATAATGCTTACAGTCATTGATGATAAGCCTATGATGGATAAAGCTATGGCCCTGGGAGCGGACGAATATATAGCCAAACCGTTTAGAGTTGACTGTTTGGATGAAGTCGTTATAAAGAAAGTCCAGGAACTTATGAAAGGAAAAGAAGGATGACCAAACCATGCGTATTAGTAGTAGACGATGAAAAAGATGCGCGTTCTACTATTATAAATTTCTTAGAAACACGATATGATTGCGAATTTAAAGAAGCCGGCGATGGCCATGAAGCCGTCAAATTTGTTAAAGATAATCCATGCGACGTGATGATCCTTGATATAAAGATGCCCAAAAAAGGCGGCATGAGTGTTCTAAGGGAGGCTAAAGAAATTAATCCTAATATTGATATATTAATAGTATCAGCTTATGTAAGTGATGATGTAGCTGAAGAGGCATTAAAATTAGGTGCTACTGACTATGCGGTAAAACCTCTTGAGCTAAAGGCTATCTCATTGAAATTCGCAAATATACTGGACAGGCGAGGGCAGAGGGTTAATAAGACTTAGGATTCTGCACAATAATACAGCGTGCTTTTACCTTCTTGTGCAGGTTCTCAAAATGATGGGGGATGTTGCTCGCAAAAGAGAGCGAATCTCCCTTTTTTATTGGGTGTATTTCGCTTCCTATATGGGCAGCAATTTGGCCTTGTAGCATTATAATCAATTTCTCAAACCTGTTTACATCGATAGGATCTTCCTCTTCTTTTGTTGCTCCCCCGGGAAGAAGTGTCAATTCCATGGCTAAGAATCTAAGATTCCTTGAACTTAGTATCTCAGCTATAGCCTTTTCATTATAGATATACCTATTATCAGACCTTTCAGCGCCCCTTGTGATGTTGACAATCTTAGACTCTTCCTCTTCAGTCCCCTCTTTTAACTCCCCTAAAGAAACACCCAGGCCAGTGCATATCTGATACAGGCTGCTTATCCTAATGTCTTCTCTATAGCCTCTTTCAATACGGCACAGGCTATAGTAAGTAAGAGCCTTATCGCCGAATATATCCTCAAGCCTCTTGTGGAATTCTTTAAGGCTTAGTTTTAAGCCGTTCTTCCTTAGACCCCGGATTTTTTCATGCAGCTTCATGCCCTTTCTCTCCTTCGAAATATAATTCTACACCAAGACTAGAAGTTTGTCAAGAGAAAAATTGATTTTTTCGCCTAATAAGAACTAAGTAAAAGCAAATATGCTAACTATTTTATAACCTAACATTTTTACATAACATGTTGTAATTAAAGATGTAGCGGTCGACAACAACGCATATAAATTGACCTTTGATAGAAAAAATACTTGACAAAAAGCAATTTCTATGTTATACTTGAATTGCAATTGGGGAGGAAAAAATGAGAGTGCTAGTTAAAGTTCACAGGAGTCCGGAGCACAAGTTCCTTGTCAATGTAAAGAGCCAAAGACTGATTAGAGAGGTTAACAGGCTTATTGAAAGGGGAAGGCACTCAAAGGCACTGGTAACTGTATTGTCTAAGGGTAAGATGTTAAAGGTTCTTAGAGAAATGGATTCACCTGACCTGAAAGTAGATTTAATACTCACAGAAAACTGTGCGTATAGGAGTTTAATTTGAAGATAACTAGCTTTGTTTTTTCTCAAAAAGGACTTGACAAATCACGAAAATGATGGTATACTCTACATTAGTGAATTAGGTAGAATCGTTCTTTAAGAATTTAAGAAAGTCGTATGTGCGAATTATGAGGACACCAAGGCAATGAATAAAGTAAAAAAATCTATTAAATATTTAAGATTATATTTAATACCTTTATGTATAGTGACATTTCTTTTACTATCTGTTACCCTTGCCGAAGCAGAAAACTCCCCACCCCAAACAGGCGATGTCAGCCCAAAGAATGGCTCCTGCCAAATAGGTGATGAGCAAATATTCACTGCCACCTTCACTGACCCTGACGGCGGAGATACCATCCAATATGGCATGTTGCGTCTTAAGAGTACCAAGTACATCTTCTTGTATTACCGCCAAGACTTAAACCAACTCTACACAA
>JABMRN010000089.1 GCA_013202515.1 Candidatus Omnitrophota bacterium
CTGGAATATAAAAGACAAAAGGCGCTGGAGATGAATAAGCTGGTGGCGGATGAGAGCGATTTTGTCCCAGCCGAGATAAGATATAACGGCAAGAGTATAAAGGTAAGATTGCGGCTTAAGGGAGACCACACTGATCACTTCGAAGGAAACAAGTGGTCATTTCGAATAAAAACAAGGGGCAATGAAACACTGTTTGGTATGAGGATATTTTCTATACAACACCCCAAAACAAGGAATTATATTTATGAATGGCTTTATCATGAAGCGTTAAAAAGAGAGGGGTTTATAGCTTTAAGATATGATTTTATTAATGTTACATTAAACGGGAAGGATCTTGGCGTATATGCGATAGAGGAATTTTTTGAGAAACGCTTGATAGAGCACAACAAACACAGGGAAGGCCCTATAATAAGATTTGACGAGAACATGATGTGGCAGGAACTGTTGCAGCGCGGCAGAATCGCTGAGAGCGGCACGTATCTCTCAAGCTCTATAGATGCATTTCAGACTAATAGGACTTTAGAAGACCCTGTTAATCGTCAACAGTTTATAAAGGCTATAAGCTTGCTGGAGTCTTTTCGAAAAGGAGATTTGAAGACTAGCGACGTCTTTGATGCAGATAAGCTCGCTACATTTTTTGCTGTAAGCGATTTAATGGGAGCAGAACATGCGACTTCCTGGATAAATATGAGATTCTATTTTAACCCGATTACCACTAAGTTGGAGCCAATAGGTTTTGATGGAACATGTTCTCCGATATCTAACCTGTCTTTAAAACAGCCGGATGACACATATGGCGGAACCAAGCCAAAAAGTATATTAGAGAGTTTCTGTGCCGCCTTGTTAAGCGACAAAGAATTTTATCAAAAATACATAAAAGAGCTCGAACGCGTTTCAAACCCGGATTATCTAAATAATTTTTTTAATGAGATAGAACACGGACTGGAGAAAAGATTGAATATTATCTATAAGGAATTCCCCTATTACAATTTTTCAAAGGATATTTATTACAATAATATACATGTAATAAATATCACCCTTAATCCTGTAAAAATCCTTAATGTCTATTTGCATGAAATAGACAAGGATGGCATAGCGCTTGAATTAGGCAATATGCAGTCGATGGCAGTAGAAGTGAAAGGGGTTTTTTATAAAGGTTCTACGTTATTCAGGCCTTTGCGGAAGATAATATTAGCCGGGAAAAAGATTTCTCAGCCAGCAGAATATAAGAATGTTAAATTTTTATTTCCCGATGATTTTACATGGGGTGATAAAGATGTTTCTGAGTTAAAATTGAATTGCAAGATATTTGGAGCGACTCAGGATAGACATGAAGATATATTTCCATACAGGCATATGGACAAATTTTATATTGATGTTGATGTAGTCAGACAAAGGCCTAACATCCATGGATTTGATTTTATAATGATGAACGAAGACGAAAAAAGAATCTCGATTATACCTGGGGAATGGGCCTTGTCAGAGAATTTGATCATCCCCGATGGTTATACAGTTGTATGTTTTGAGAATACAACGCTCAATTTGTTAAACAGGGCAAAGGTTCTTTCTTATTCGCCTTTCGAGTTTATAGGGACCAAGGAATATCCAATACTTATTTATTCGGAAGATTCTACTGGCGAAGGGATTGTAGTGATGTGCAAAGGCAGGAAATCGATTTTGAAAAATGTAGTGTTTAAAAATCTAGGCGTGCCAGTAGAACCTGGATGGGGCATTACAGGAGCTGTTAGTTTTTATGAATCTCCTGTGGAATTATACCAGTGCAAGTTTATTGGAAACAGAGCAGAGGACACCCTTAATGTTATAAGGTCAGAGTTTATTATTGACGGGACGCTTTTTACTCAGACCTTTTCCGATGCCTTTGATTCTGATTTTGGAAAAGGAAAAATAACCAATTGCTCGTTTCTCCAGTGCGGGAATGACGGGATAGATATCTCCGGCAGCGCGGTTCAGATCGAAAATGTTTTTATAGTTGGCGCGGGTGATAAAGGTATAAGTGTTGGCGAGTTGAGCAACGCCAGTATTGATCAGGCAAAGATAGAGAATTCAAATATCGCTGTGGCAAGTAAAGACTCTTCAGTTGTCAATATATCAGGGCTGGACGTTTCTGGTTGTAATGTGGGCTTTGCTGTTTACAGGAAAAAGCCGGAATTTGGACCAGCTGAAATTAACATAGAGCATCTTAAGCTTAATAATGTTGATAGGGATCATTTGATCGAGGCGGGTTCAAAGGTTACAGTTGATGGAGTTAATATCCAACCGAACGAAAAAAACGTTTATGTATCGTTATATGGAAAAAAATAATCTAAGATACGAGCGCAAGTTTTTTATTCAGCATTTTACGAAACATGACGTGGAATCGGAGATAAAACTTCACCCTGCGGTTTTTTTTGAGATATACTGTGAGCGCAGAGTCAACAACATCTATCTTGATTCATTTGATATGGGTAATTATTTTGACAATGTGATTGGCCTGGAGAAAAGGACAAAGGTTCGCATCCGCTGGTATGGGGATTTATTGGGCGATATAGATAGTCCTGTATTGGAGTTAAAAGCGAAGAACGGCCTCGTATGCAAAAAAACCTCTTTTTCATTGCCGGGGATTAGGCTCGACGCAGATTTTTCAAATGAGACACTTCGGGATATTTTAAAAAAATCAGAACTATCGGATAGATTAAAATTGGATTTAGGGTGTCTGGATATCGCATTGCTTAATACCTACAGGAGGAGATATTATCTATCAGCAGATAAAAAATACAGGCTTACCCTTGATTCGAATCTTGAATTTTACGGGATGGCGAGTTTCAAGAACAGGTTTTTGGACAGGTCTATCGACCATATTTCAGTTGTTCTTGAGGTGAAATATGATAAAGATTATGACGCAGGGGCAAATAGGATTACGAGTTGTTTTCCTTTTCGCATGACAAAGAGTTCGAAATATATTACGGGTGTTGAGAGATTGAATCTAATGAAGACGTATTCGCACGCTTGAGGTCGATGCTATGGAGGCCAAAAGATCTAAAAAAGAAATTGTAAATGATTATGATAGAATTTTTTTTAAACATGGACTACGCGAGGATATTCATTATTATAGGTCTATTCTTTCTATCCTTGGCGATATAAGAAACAAAACGCTTCTTGATGTTGCTTGCGGCGAGGGGATTTTATTGAAGGAAGCGCAAGCCAGAGGCGCAAAAAAGACTGTGGGAGTAGATATATCTTTAGGGGCCTTAAAAAAGGCGCGAGAGAATAGTCCTGGTTCATGTTTTATTTTAGGCGATGGAGAAAATATTTGCTCGAACCTTAAATTTGATTTTGTGACTTGTCTGGGGAGTCTCGAGCACTATGATTCTCCTGAGGCGGGCTGCAGGGAGATAACAAGGCTGTTAAAGGGAGATGGCAGGGCCGCTATACTCTTGCCCAATCAATTTGCAATGCACGCGCTCCTGGATGTTTTGTTTAGGGGGAGACCTGGCGGCGAAGGCTTTCAGATAATAGAGCGCCTCGCGAGTTTTCATGAATGGAAAGGGTTTTTGGAAGAAAATGGATTCAGGGTTTTAAAGGCCTATAAATATAATCAAAAGCCGGTTATTTTTAGAAATGGGAAACTCCGTTCGATCAAGAAATTTTTCAAAAATATCTTACTTTATTATATAACCCCATTTTATTTTGCTAGGAATTTTATATTTTTATGTGAGAAGAAAAAATGAATAGATTACCATTGTCAGTAGTTACTATAGCGCATAATGAAGAACATAGAATAGAGGATTGTCTTAAAAGCGCGCAGGGGTGGGCTGACGAACATATTATAGTGGATGATTTTAGTAGCGACAGGACAGTCGAGCTATCGCAGAAATACACGGACAAGATCTTTCAGAGAAAGATGGATGTGGAAGGTACGCACAGAAACTGGGCCTATCAGAAGGCAAGAAATGAATGGGTGTTAAGCCTTGATGCTGATGAGGCAGTGACAGAGGAGCTCAAGGAAGAAATAAAAAATGTCATAACGCAAAATGAGGAGTTCAATGCTTATAGCATTCCGCTTAAGACGTATATTGGGAACTATTGGGTGCGACATGGCGGGTGGTATCCGGCAGGTAAACTCCGTCTTTTTAAAAAATCAAAGTTTAAATATGAAGGAGCAGGGGATCATCCTAGGATAATTCTTGAGGGTCGGTGTGGACATCTTACAAGGGATATTATACACAAGGGTTACACAGATTTTTACGATCTATTTTCTGGTTTAAACAGGCAGACAAGCCTAGAGGCAGAGAAATGGTTTAACGAAAAGAGAAAGATCGGTATCATGAAAATGATTTGGAAGGCTTGCGATAGATTTTTTAGGACCTATGTAAGAAAAAAGGGATACAAAGATGGTATAGTAGGATATGTTATTGCGATGCATAGCGCTCTATATCAGGTTTTTAGTTATGTAAAATATTGGGAGCTACTCAAGGAGGAGAAAAGATGAAGATTTTGGTGACAGGTGGAGCTGGTTTAGTCGGTTCGCACGTTGCGGAATATTATGCTAAAAAGGGAGATCAGGTCATTGTATTGGATAATCTGATGAGATCCAGCCTGTTCGGATATAATAAAGAGAGCGTAGAATTTAACTGGAATTATCTGGCAGGAGTAGAGAATGTAAAAAGGATCAAGGGAGACATAAGAGAAGAGAGCGATGTTAAAAAGGCCTTGGGAGACGGTGTGGATGTCATAGTGCATACGGCTGGCCAACCTGGGGTCGGACTTTCAGTAAAGGTGCCGAGAGAAGATTTCAGCATCAATGCTTATGGGACATTGAATGTCTTGGAGTGCGCGAGGCAGATCTGC
>JABMRN010000090.1 GCA_013202515.1 Candidatus Omnitrophota bacterium
ATAGTTACCTCTCCTTCGTTTACACGCAACTCGCATGAGGTAGAGGTAAAAGGTGAATTCGGAGAAATTAAAACCCAGACCTTCAATGTTCCTTCGCCATTCAATCCCAAGACGAGTTATCTGGCGGTATTGTCGGCGATAGCAACCTTAAAGGGTATTGTGGATAATGTAAGGATGGGGACGTGATGTATTTTAAATTTATTGACGAGAGGGGGTGAAAGATAATGGGTAAAGTAGTATGTAAATGCGGCATAAAGAGAAAGAAGGGTTATCTTTATTTCGTGGGCAAGAATGGTTGCGCCTATGAAACAAAGATGGCACGCGGCAAGAAAAAAGGCGGCGGAAGAAAGATAGTGCACAATTGCAAAATAAAGAGACAGAAGGGTTATCTTTATTACATCGATAAGAAAGGCAATGTGTCCGCAGCAAAAATGGTCCGCGGCGGTAGAAGAAAAAAAAGAAAACGTTAATATAGAGTTCGTAAAGCATGTTTCTATGGTATATGCCTGGGGTGTCCCTTTTGGTGTTCCGCAGATGTCATAATAAGCGTTTGCGCATAAAGGGTATCCCCAAGGCATGCTTAGAAATAGTACAAACTTGTATTAATGCTTGATTTTTTTCCTTTTTTTGATACAATAGAATAAATCTTTGGGGTGAGGTGTAATTCCTCAACCGGTAGTTAAAGCCTACGACCCCCATAATTTTGGGGTTGAGCCTGTGAAATTCAGGCGCCGATGGTATAGTCCAGATGGAAAAAGATATAAAAAAGCAATAAACAATTAAAAAACCCCGAAGCGTAACTTTGGGGTTTTTTAATTTAGCACAGAGGACAAAAAAATGCAGTTTAACACTATACCCGAAATAGCAAAAGATTTAAAAAAGGGAAAGATGGTCATTGTTATAGATGATGCCTCTCGCGAGAACGAAGGTGATTTAATCATGGCCGCTTCTCTCGTTAAAAATGACAATATCAATTTTATGGCAAAATACGGCAGAGGTCTGATTTGCGCACCGATGCAAAAAAGCGAAATGGACCGCCTTAGGATAGAGCCTATGTCAAGAGATTATCATGACCCTTTCAAAACAGCATGGGCAATTTCTGTAGATGCCAAAGAGGGTATTACCACAGGCATATCAGCGCATGATAGGGCGAGGACCATAAGTCTTTTGGCTGACAAAAAAGCGGGCAAGGATAGCTTTATTAAGCCAGGTCATGTATTTCCACTTCGCTCTGTAGAAGGTGGGGTTTTGGTAAGGGCAGGACATACCGAGGCATGTATTGATTTGCTTAAAGTTGCCGGACTAAGGCTTGTGGGGGTTATTTGCGAAATAATGAACGAAGATGGCACGATGGCCAGGATGCCCGATCTTATAAAATTTTCCACAGAGCATAATCTTAGAATATGCACCATAGAAGACCTCATAAGGTACAGGAGAAAAAGTGAGAGGCTTATTGAAAGAAGTGCAGAATCTTTTTTGCCGACCAAGTTTGGAAATTTTAAGGTAATTACTTATAAATCCAGGATTGATCCTCAGTTGGCACACATAGCCCTAGTCAAGGGCGATGTTTCCAAAGGAGAAATTTTAGTCAGGGTTCACTCCCAGTGCTTGACGGGCGACGTCTTTGGTTCACTAAGATGTGATTGCGGTGAACAGTTAGAGATGGCAATGAAGCGTATTTCCGGGAACGGCAAAGGCGTTATCTTATACATGTGCCAGGAAGGAAGGGGAATAGGTCTATTGAATAAAATGAAGGCATATGAGCTTCAGGACAAGGGGCTGGATACGGTAGAGGCAAACAAGGCCCTTGGCTTTGATGCCGATTTAAGAGATTACGGCATCGGTGCACAGATATTGGTGAATCTGGGTTTAAAAAAGATAAAACTTCTAACAAATAATCCGCAGAAAATCGTGGGCCTTGAGGGCTATGGTCTGAAAATCACAAAAAGAATTCCAATTGAAATGAAACCAAATCGTAGAAACAAAAAATATCTTAAGACTAAAAAGAAAAAGTTGGGACATGTGTTAAAGCATGCATGAGGGACGATCTTTTCATGCGAACAAAAAACGGAGGAAAAAATGAAAGAGATTAAAGGTAATCTGATAGCAAAGGGGAAGAAATTCGCGATCGTGGTTTCACGATTCAACGAATTTATTTCTTCAAAGCTTCTGGAGGGCGCTAATGACACGCTACAAAGACACGGTGCCGGTGACGGCGACATAACGTTTTTGTGGGTGCCGGGATCCTTCGAAATACCGCCTGTAGCACAAAAGCTTGCAAATTCAAAGAAATATGATGCTATCATCTGTCTAGGAACGGTTCTTAGAGGCGATACGCCACATTTTGATTTTATTGCTAGCGAAGCCGCTAAGGGTGTAGCCAAGGTGGCCTTGGATCATAAAGTACCGTGCATTTTCGGCATAATAACAGCCGATACAATTGAACAGGCGATAGAGCGCTCCGGTACCAAGAGCGGAAATAAAGGCAGAGACGCGGCGTTATCAGCAATAGAGCTGGCAAATTTATACGATAAGATTTAAGTTGAGTGTATAGCGTATAGTTCTATTTTCTTTACGCTAAACCTTTATTTTAAGGAGCAGAAAATGAGAAGACGTACGAAGGCGCGGGAATGCGCGCTAAAAATACTTTATGCCATTGATATCACAAAGAATAAAGCCGAAGA
>JABMRN010000091.1 GCA_013202515.1 Candidatus Omnitrophota bacterium
ACGCCTAAAAACTGCGGATGATTTTCCGCAATCACCGATTTTCCCATCATGCCGGTTACAAAAGGCAGCCTCGATTTTTCGATAAACTTCAGCAAAAGTTCCTGCAATCCAAAACGATGGACTTCAACACCGGCGATTATGACCGGTTGCTTGGCTTGGGTAATTAACTCTAAGACCTTCCGACAGGCTTGATCAACAATATCTTGATCAATCGGTAATGGCTTTGTCAAAGGCACAACAGGTTCATAGGTTTCTGCTTGTACCATGTCCCGCGGTAATTCAATATAACCCGGCCTTTTTGTCTTTTTTATGGCGTCTATTACGCGGTTTATTTCGGCTCCTGCGGTCTCGGCTTCTTCCAGCACGGCCTGCGCTATTGTCATTTCACGGAAGATATTTAGTTGTGTCTGGAAAGAGCTGATCTTATGATGAAGCAAAGGGTCATGTTGACGCTCGGACATACCCGGAGCGCCGCTGATTATCAAAACCGGAGACCTCTCGGCAAAGGCCTGTGCCGTACTATTGGCAACATTGAGGCCGCCGACACCGTATGTAATGCATACTACTCCAAAACCTGTTGTTCGAGCGTAAGCGTCCGCGGCAAAACCTGCTCCCTGTTCGCTACACGTGTTAATCACTTCAAGCGGGCTTTTACAAAGCTGGTTATAAAAATTCAACACATAATCGCCTTGTATGCCGAATACATGGCGTGTTCCAGTATCCTGAATTGCCTTAATCAAATATTCACCGATTTTCATAGTTTTACTCCCATTTAATCATTTATCGCAAAGTATCTCTTCATCCTTTTTCTTCCACGCCGGATCCACAATACACAAAAATTCCAAAGCCGTATTGCCGGTATTCTTAATATGCTGCTTTGAGCGCGGCGGAACATAAATAACATTTCCTGTGCCGACTTTGCGGGACTCTTTGTCAATATACATTATGCCTTTACCATTTAAAATATAGTAAACCTCACTGGTTTTAAGCCTATGGGGGACAGATACCCTTTTCTTCGGAAGTTTGGCGTATGCCAAGCTGTAACGGAAACCAAACTTGCCCTTATCTCTGTGCAATAATTCACGCAAGAAGACCTTGTCTCCGGAAACAAAGACAGGGCATTTCTTTAAGCTTTTTACTAACATTGCTTAACTCCTTTCCGTTTCATTAATGAAGTTTTTTGCATTTAAAAACTATATATTCGGGAATCTTATACCCTTTAAATCTCTTCCTAGGATCCATCTTGACAGGCTTGGGCTCCACTATTTTTTCAATCACCATGCCATTTTTATTTAATACCCTGGAATAAAACTCCAAACTCCAATGGGCGTCAGTAAATTCTATGCGGGAATAATCGGAAAGTAAATAGGTGCTCTTAAATTTTTCGCCTTCGTCAAAGTAGGAAAATCCCTGTACCGCGCCGCTTACTTTTGTACTTGTCTGGCCGATCATGTTTGTGATGGGGTGGCAATCGCTGAAAATCAAGAATCCACCTTTTTTAAGGACGCGGCTGACTTCACTAAAAATTGTTTCTAATTTTTGCCTGGAAGATATGCATAAAAAAACCATATTGGCGACAACAATGTCAAACTTGCTATTTTTGAAAGTCCTTAAATTATCGGCATCGGCGGCAATGAACTTAATATTTTTTAAACTCTTATTTTGTTTTTTACAGATATCGATCCATCTTTGAGAGCTATCTATGGCATAAACAGAGGCACCTTTCATGCATATTTTTTTGGCAAGCACGCCCGCCCCGCAACCAAGATCCAAAACAATTTTCCCTCTAATTTCACCAAGAAGTTTTAAGATCGCCGGATAATTAATGAAAGATGCGGAAAGAGGTTTTTTAAAATACTTTTCGACCACCTTTCTATCACTATAGTTTGTTGTTCTCATGCAGAGTCTCCTTATTGTTTTTTATGCTGTGTCTAGACAGGTAGTTTAAGTATACCACAAGAAAATTTGAGTAGCAAATTTGGGAGGTAATTGTAATTAAGGGAATGATAAGGGATTGAGAAGACAAAAAAGATTTAAATAACATTAGATGTATATTATATTAATCTTTTTCTTTTATTTTTCTTAAGTTTTGTTTCGGTAATAGAGGATTAAAATCAGAGTCCACAATGACAAAGAAAGACTGATTATATAGTTTATTGTGAGGACAATGGCATCCAGCCATATCACATAAAATAGACCAATTATAAAGCCAGCTACAACGATTATCCACATCCATGTGCTTATGCCGGAGACAT
>JABMRN010000092.1 GCA_013202515.1 Candidatus Omnitrophota bacterium
AGCTTGTTATCCATGTCGGTTCCACCTAAATGTGTATCACCGCTTGTAGAAAGAACCTTAAAGCCTCCTTCGGCCCACATTTCCATGACGGTTACGTCAAGAGTGCCTCCGCCAAAATCAAATACCATTATCTTAAGCTCCTTGCCGACCTTATCCAATCCGTAAGCAAGGCAGGCTGCCGTAGGCTCGTTTATTATCCTGAGCACCTTTAATCCTGCTATTTCCCCAGCATCTTTTGTTGCTGTTCTCTGGTTATCGTTAAAATATGCCGGGCATGTTATAACAGCCTCTTCTACCTTATCTCCTAGATAATCTTCTGCATCGCGTTTTATCTTCTGCAGTATAAATGCAGAAATCTGCTGCGGAGTATATTCCTTTCCGTATACATTGAATTTAAAATCAGTTCCCATTTTTCTTTTTGCGGCAGCAATTGTTCCTTCGGGATTTATAGCGGCCTGTCTTCTTGCCGGCTCTCCAACAAGCCTCTGGCCGTCTTTTGTAAAAGCAACGTAAGAAGGAAAAGCCTTGCCGCTTGCAATGCCTGCGCCCTCTGCGCTAGGTATTATTACAGGGCGGTTTTTTTCCATTATTGCGCATGCTGAATTTGATGTCCCTAAATCTATTCCTATAACCTTTGCCATTTTAAACCTCCAATGTTTTATTAATCTTTATCTTCATTTTCTTTTGTTTCGCCGGATGACACCTTCACCATCGCCGGGCGAAGAACTTTGCCATTAAGCATGTATCCTTTTCTTAACTCTTCGGCTACGCAACCCTCCTTGTATTTATCACTTTCTATTTTCATTACTGCTTCGTGTTTTATTGGATCGAATTTTTCACCGAGGCTGTCCACTACTAAAAGGCCGTTGTCTTCAAGAACTTTATGGAATTTCTTCTGAAGCATTTTAAGCCCGTCCAAAAAAGGGCTCTCTTTTTGCTTATTCTCCATCTGCTGCATCGCACTGTCAAAGCTGTCTAAAATCGGGAAAAGTTCACTTATTATGTTCTCGTTGGCAAATTTAACGAAATCTCTCGAATCTCGTTCCATTCTTTTTCTGGCGTTAACAAATTCGGCCTCTGTCCGAAGATATTTATCATGGTATTCATCGCGTTCGGATGCCTTTTTCGAAAGCTCCTCAACCTGCTTTTCCAATTCCTGGATTTTATTGTTTAGTTCGTCTATTTTATCTTTCATATTTACAGAATACGCTCCAGCATTCTTGAAAACGAATCAGCTAAGTATTTAACAAGCGGTACAACACTACGATATTTCATCCTTACTGGACCGATTATTCCCAATCCGCCCACTATTCTCTTTCTTACTGTATAACATGCTGTAACAATACTACAGGATTCGAACTCATCCCTCTTGTTTTCTTTGCCTATATGCACATTAAGGGAGCCGGTTGAAATATATGAGTTAATCATATCCAAAAGTCTCTCTTTTTCATCAAGTGCCTTTAACAGCTTTCTAATGTCATCCAGGCTGTTAAATTCGGGTTGTTCGAACATACAATGTACGCCATCCATGTAGAGATGATCCTTTGGATATATGACAAAGGAGGTATAATTCGTTAGATGAGATATCGCAGCAGAAGTATGCTCTATCATCTCATTGTAAGTGCGGTATCTAGAAAAGAGCTCGTTGTTTAGTCTTTCTCTCTCATAAGAGACATGATCGCTCTCATTAAGCAGTGAGTTAACGTATAATCGGTAGGCCATCTCGGTTGGAATTCTTCCCGCCGAGGTATGAGGCTGTTCTACATAGCCCTCTTCTTCAAGATCTGCCATCGCATTTCTTATGGTGGCGCTTGATAGACCCATAACATTAGACACATAGCGGGACCCGACAGGCAAACCGCTCTCGATGTGGGCCTTTAGAATTATATCCAGTATTTTTCGTTTCCTTACTTCTCTATCCATTTTTGTTCCCAAACTTTTTCCATAAATTTAGCACTCTATACCACCGAGTGCTAATGTTGTATTTTAACATAGCATACAACTATGTCAAGCATATTATAAAATAGACAATTTTTGATGAGAATGGGCTTTTGTGCACTCCTAAGACAGGCCACTACCAATATTTGCTATAGCATTTTCTCGACGATGTGCTTCAGGTGGAATGGAATCTGGGCTTCGATATAGACACTTTGTCCCCTGTATTCTTTCTTTAGTATGTGGGTATGTTCGTGTATCAACTTGACGGCCTTCGTATTGTGCTGGGGAACGGTAACTTTTATTACTGTCATGAGTTTTGAGGTATATAACACAATTTTATCTATCAGTTTATCTAGGCTCTTTTTATAAAGTGCAGAAATCGGCACTGCATCACCGAATTCATTGACTAATCTCTCTATATCGCGTTGGTTCTCAACATTATCCATCTTATTCAGTGCATAGATTATTGGTTTATCTTCCGCCTTTAGCTCTTTCAATGTATCAGAAACAGCCTTTCTGTGCTGAATACATTTTGGATGGCTTGCATCAAGAACCTCGATTAATACATCTGCATCAATGACCTCTTCGAGTGTGGCTTTGAATGACTCCACCAGATTGTGGGGTAATCTGTCTAAAAAACCAACCGTATCAGAGAGCATTATCTTCTGATTATTCGGGAGTGTATAGGCTCTTATGGTCGGGTCTAGTGTACTAAAAAGTCTATTTTCTGACGGAACGCTAGAACCTGTGAGAGAATTTAAAAGCGTTGATTTACCAGCATTGGTATACCCTATTATCGCTACTGTCAGAATTGATATATTTTTTCTCTGTTTCTTGCGCGTCAGCCTCTGCTTGGATATCCTTCCTAAATCTTTCTTGAGCTTTGAGATCCTCTCTCGTATTCTTCGCCTGTCCACCTCTATCTTCTGTTCACCCGGACCCCTTGTACCGATACCGCCTCCGAGTCTTGATAAGAAAATACCTTTTCCAGCAAGCCTTGGAAGTAAATAAAGCAGCTGGGCAAGCTCTACTTGTATCTTTCCCTCATTTGATCTGGCACGTCTTGCGAAAATATCAAGAATTAGCTGGGTCCTATCGACTGTCTTTGCTTGTATTATTTCCTCAAGATTTTTCTGTTGGGTGCCGGTTAAATCATTGTTAAAGATAACAAGGCTTATTTGCATATCCTGGCATATTTCGCATATTTCTTCTGCCTTTCCTGTTCCGATAAAATGCGATGGTGAAATCTTATCCCTTCTTACAATTGTCTCATGTGCTACCAAAGCTCCGCTTGAAGTAGCAAGATCTTTGAGCTCCCTTGCCATTTCCTCTGCAGTCCAGCCGCGCTTATTTCCCAAATCTACAGTAACTAATAAGGCTTTTTCCATCGCTAAACCACTCTATCCTTTTATCTCTTCTAAACCAGGTTAATTGTTTTTTGGCGTAATTTCTTGTATGTTTCTTGATCAACTCCTTGGCTTCCTTTAAGGTGTATTCACCATTAAGATAACCCCTTATCTCTTTTATTCCTATGGCTAATACAGCAGTCATGCTAAGTCTCAGCTCAAGAAGGCGCTTTACCTCATCAAGAAGACCATCTTTAAACATTTTATCTACTCTTCTATTTATCTTTTCGTAAAGATCCTCCCTGGGCATAAGTAGACCTGTCTGTTGAATATCATAGGTATTTGCGATACCTTTTGTGTTTTTTTTGTGTATCGACATAGGAATACCAGTCAAATAGTAAATTTCAAGTGCCCTTATGATCCTTCTCGTATCATTCGGATGAATATTCTGAGAGGCTATGGGGTCTATTTTCTTCAACTCCGTGTAAAGCATCAAGGAGGTGCATTTTTCTGCTTTTAACTCAAGCTTCTTCCTTAAAACAGGGTCTTTCTTCGGTGAAGGAAACAAGCCATCTATGAGCGCTTTTACATAAAGGCCGGTGCCTCCGACTATTATGGGTGTCTTCTTCCTTTTAATAATTTTTTTAATTAGAGAAGTTGCCTTTTTTGAAAATTGAGCAGCGCTATATTCTTTTTTTGGTGAAAGCTCTGCTATGAGATGGTGAGGAATGGCCTTAAAGTTTTTCGGCGTGGGGGCACAGGATAAAACAGGTATGCCCTTGTATATTTGCATCGAATCGCATGATATGATCTCACCATCAATCTTTTTGGCGAGATTTATTGCAGTCTTCGTCTTTCCAATTGCTGTTGGACCAACTATAAATATTACTTTACTTCTCATTTATAATCTCAGTTGCATATCCTTTCTCTTTAAGTTTTTTTAGAAGCTTTTCGGCATTATCCAGATTTCTGAATTTACCAGCACGTACCTTATAAAGGTTCTTGCCATTCTTTTTTGCTTTAATGATAATGCTATCGATTTTTTGTCTCTTAAGCTCTCGTTTTACTTTGTATGCATTATTATATTTTTTATATGCTCCGACTTGGATTATATAGTAAGTATCTCTAGGCCGATCTTCCTCTCTGGCTGCACTTGATGCTGAAACCTGTGTAGTTGTATCAGATTCTATTTTCTCTATAGCCTTCCTCCTTAAGGAATAAACCTTGTTTCTTAATCTACCATGACGGTAATCGCGTATGAATCGATCACATTTTGACGCTACTTCTTTGTAATCTCCTTTGAGCATTAGTGTCTCTATTTCCTCGAAAGCCCTTCGTTCATCCCTTTCGTAAGAAAAACTGTTTTGGCTAAAACAAAGAAAAACTATCGCAACAAACAATAGAAATATCTTTTTCAAATCAATGCTCCCCTCTTACTTTATGGACGTTTTTCCTTCTGGAGATTAAGCAATATGTTGTTACGCTTTTTCTTATCCAGAAGACTTACGTCATCTTTTATTTCAGCGGATTTTGCCGGCGGCCTTGGTGAATATTTAAATACGTAAGCCCCGTCAAAACGAATTTCTTCCATCACTTTCTCCGTCATATCAAAATCTTCCTCTGTTTCCGTAGGAAATCCAACAATTATGTCTGTTGTAAATCTACCCTTGGGATTTATTTTTCTATATTCGCGCGCTAACTTCATATAGTGTTCGATCGTATAACCACGGTTCATTAATTGCAATATCCGGTTTGAGCCTGATTGAAGCGGAAGATGCAGATCCTTAGTAACATGCTCTAAATCCTTAATGGCCTTAAATAAATTCATAGAGACATCCTTCGGATGGCTCGTCATAAAGCTAATCTTTTTGATACCTTTAATATCGTTAATGAGTTTTAATAACTCTATGAAGCTTGTCCGTTTTTGGTCAATGCCTACACCTTGATATGAATTTACATTCTGCCCCAAAAGCATTATATCACTTATGCCTTTCTCTACCAAATCCTGCATTTCCTGGATTATATCGCTGACGGGCCTTGAAACTTCTCTACCTCTTACATATGGCACAATACAATAACTACAGAAATTATTACAGCCATACATGATATTTACATAGGAACGCGGGGTTTTTTCTCTGTAAGCAGGATTGACGCATTTTACCGGCCTCTCTTTACCGCTAACTGCAACCTGTCTACTGCTCTC
>JABMRN010000093.1 GCA_013202515.1 Candidatus Omnitrophota bacterium
ATCTAGGAAAATACCTTTCACTCATAATACTAGAAAGTAAACGCTACAGACTTAAGATTTTAGCCTATTGCCTCATGCCAAATCACGTTCATTTTATAGGAATACCAGAAAAAGAAGATTCACTCGGCAATGTTTTTAAATATGTCAATATGAAGTATTCCCAATATCACAATAAGAAGATTCACTCAAGGGGACATTTATTCCAACAGCGATTTTTCTCATGCGTAATGGATGAAGCTTATACTATTGCGTGTGCGCGTTATATCGAAAGGAATCCTGTACGGGCAAAATTGGTAAAGAAGCCATGGGAGTGGAAGTGGTCAAGTGCCAGGCTACATTGCCAAAAGGAGGGGGAGAGTGAGGATATTTTGGAAGCTAACAAATTATTTACTTACATAGACTACGAACAGAAAAAATGGCAAGAATTTGTAGAATATTCAGATGATGCAGAACAAGTTAACAAAATAAAGGAATTAACAACAAGAGGAAGGCCATTAGGAGGACCTCAGTTTGTTAAAAAGCTTGAGGCAAAACTTAACCGTGTTTTTAGCTTTAGATCAAGAGGAAGACCAAAGAAGCGTAAGAGAGAAGAAGTGTAGGGAAAAATAGGTGTCTGTCCCTAATTTGCCTAACTTGGCGGTCCCTAATTTGGCGACATTTTCCGCCGCCAAAATTTTGCCTCTTTTTGCCTGAAGGCCTTGCCTGACCTGCTGCCTCACAGCCCTATGCGGCTTGACTAATTCTTTAAAATCATTATACTCCTTTTATAGGGTGATAAAATAGTATAAAATTTATAAAACTTGTATATGGGCTATGAAAAGCGATATTCTTACTCTTAAAGAGGTTGCGAAATACCTTAAGCTGAATACTATTACTACATATCGACTTGCACAGCAGGGAAAGCTCCCGGCTGTTAAGATCGGAGGCCAATGGCGGGTTAGGCTTTCTAGCCTAAATAAGTGGCTTGCGAAGAAAGAGCCTGTTAAAAGAATAAGCAGATACAAATACTCAAGGGGATCATAGTGCCAAAGGCAGATAAAAAACCAGTCGTGCTTATATCGTTATATCATTATGACAGCTTCTCTGTCAGGATGCTTTATTCCTACCTTAAGAGTAAAAATATACCTGTCTATTTCCTTGGTTTTAAACGGATGAAACAAAAGCCTACACGAACACTCAAAAATGATTACGTTGAACTGCACGATTACCACGATGATGTTACTGAACAGGATATAATAGCACTGATAGACACGCTAAAGGAGCTCGATCCAGCTTTAATCGGCATCAGCCTACAATCCTCTCATTTACAATTGGCACGAATCCTAACCCAAAAGATAAGATCATCTTTAAGCGCTCCTGTTCTTTGGGGTGGATCTCATCCATCAATAGATCCTGAAAGTTGCATCAAAGAAACAGATATAGTATGCGTTGGAGAAGGGTTTGACCCTCTAGTTGAAGTGTATAATAGCATTTCATCTAATAAGGATTATTGTGATATAAAAAATATATGGATAAATCGAAATGGCAATGTCAAAAGAAACGACTTAAGGCCTCTTATGAAGGATATTGACGTATTGCCACACCCTAGTTTTTCACCGGAACATAAGATCTATATCGATGAGGGTAAAGTCCAAAAAGATAAGAATATAGACTATTTTGGGTTTGGCTTTACAGACGAGCCTTTGGTAACATTTCATCAGACTATGACATCATTCGGGTGTCCGCTTCGGTGTTCATTTTGTATAAACTCCTTACCATATGACCGCTACAGGCGTAGGAGCCCTCAAAATGTAATTAAAGAGCTAATACATGCAAAAAAAGTCAATGAAAGTTTAAAAATTGTGTTTTTTTGGGATAACATTCTTGGAGTAGATAAAAAGTGGTCTTTTGAGTTTGCAGAACTTTATAAAAAAGAGATTTCACTTCCGTTCTTTGCATACAGCCATCCGCTATTTATTGATAGAGAAATAATGAAGGTTCTGCGCCAGGCAGGCTGGTCAATTACCGTCATGGGCATTCAAAGTGGGTGCGAGAGGTTACGCAAGGACCTATATGCTCGCAAAGAAACTAACGAACAGGTAATGGAGGCTACAAAGCGCCTTAACGAATTAAGGAAAATAAAATCCCCAAGAAAATATTTTAGAATATATTACGATTATGTAAAGAACAATCCCATTGAGGGGAAGAAAGACCTAACAGAGAGCCTGGACTTATTTCTTAAGTTTCCGAAAGGGTTTATTTTCCAGGCATTTAATCTATCGTTTTTCCCGAATTATCCGTTAACTAAGTACTTCCTTGATCATGGGCTTATAAGCGAGAAACATATGGAAGGCGGTATTGGCGGGACCTCTGCTGCGAACTGGATTACTACATTTGATTCAAAAAAGAAGTATAGAGGCTTTTTGAGGCGCCATGAGTATTATTACCTTTTGTTTTCATTGGCGCAGTATAAATCATTCCCAAATTTTTTGATTAAATATATTGAGAAGAAAAAACTGTTTATGAATAGGCTGGTAGTTTTATACACGATTTGCCGTATCGTAAGATTCCTAGAGCTGACATTGCGTATTTCGAATTATTATTGGTTGTGGGAAGTTATTACCATAATCCCGCTCAAAATGAAACTAAAGAAACGTACTTTAATACGATATGAATAAGAAAGAAGCTACCGATAGCCAAAATAAGCTTTACTTTAAATTGCTTAAATCTGAGGAGCGCTACGGAGTAGCTTGTCAACTTCTTACGACTAGAAAAGGATGCATTGTTGAGAGGTATATAGCTAATCCAAGGAGTAAGCTGGAAATTCTTGCATTCGTCGGTCTCAATATTACGCCTAGCACAAAATATTTCGGTCACTTTCCGTTTAATCTAGCAAAAGAGCTTGGCGCAAATGTTTCGGTTATATATGAGTTGGGTTGCAGCGTAAAATGTAGTCCCCATTTTAGGCGTTTTACACAATACGAGGCGGAGCAGCAGTTTATTGAAGGTTTTAATATTGTTAAAGGATTCACCGGTAAGATTATCATCCTTAGCCACAGTGCCTCTACCATAGAGCACCTGAAGTTAATCTTCGATGATAAATATAAGCATTTTACCGAAGGGCTAAATATTGCAGGTGGAATTATATCCTCAACAGTCACAAATATAGCCGTAGAGCTAAGACGGGTGTGGCCGCGCTATCGCCATATAAACTGGCAACTGCTCCTTAAAGTTGGCAAGTTTATAGATTTTCCGTTGCCAATATACCCATATTATAGCAAATCATGGCATGCAAAAGATTCAGGCATGAACAATTTGAGTATTTGGATCAATACAAGATGTTCATCCTTTTTTCTTAGGACTAACATCAAAAAAATAATCCAAAATGGCAAAAACCCTGGATATCCCCTGTTGCAGCTATTGCCTCGGCATGACTGTCTTTTTAGCCCAAGAGGCCAAGAGAGGGTAGAGAAATACATGTCTAAAAAAACAAAAGTATATCTCGTCAAATGCGATGCAGAGCATAACTTGTTTTTATCCTATGACATGGTCAATATCATGAAAGCTATTAAGGATTATATAAATTTAATCTAAAACAAAAATTCTATTTTTCCCTCACTATATTAGGGTTTTAGAGACATTGTCCATTTCAATCGGGACGGTGACCTAAACTTAATCGGGACAGTGTACCCCGCACCGGAATTTTCCCCCTGCCTCGTCCAGCCACTCGCTTCCCCATGCTTGTGCAGAAAGGGGACGTTTCACTTTGCTCTAACCCTTTACATATAGATAGGATATATACTGCCATTTTCCACGCCACGAGGCTCGGTCCCGCCACAGGTCTCATCTCTTCTGATGCACGAGTTCTTGGCAGATTTTTATTTAACTTTTTTGTGCAAAAACCCCTTGCCTTTCTAAAGAAAAGGTGTATGATAAAACTTATCAAGTAAAAGGAGCGAAACGATGAAGAAGAAAGCTACCCAAAAAATCAAACCTACCCCCGAATACGATTCTGAAAGGGAGACCAGGGTATTATTAGAAGAGGTGGGGTCTGATGTAAAAAAGATTGCCGAACAAGTTGGATCAAATTCACTGGAACTGATGAAATTAGGCAAGATGGAAAAAGACATAGTAGAAGTAAAGTCTGAACTGGGGACTGTTAAAATAGCAGTTATGGAAAATAGCAGAGGAATTAGAGGGAATAGCGCAGGAATTCAAGAGAATAGCAACAGATTAGACAGAATCGAAAAAAAGCTTGATACCGTCACAACCGACCTCGAAAAACGTGTCGGAAAACTTGAAGTAGTACGGTAGTTGTACGTATTCTTACCCTGGCGATATAACCCTACCCAAAATAGTCGTCCACCATGCAAATTCTAACCCGCCAAAGGTGCCTGGCACTTTCATGCGAATTTTCCGGCAATAGGGTCAGACCCTTTCAACGGAATCCCCCCCTGCCTTATTTTTGACAAAATGAGATTCGTGTGGTATACTTTAGTTTACTGTTATGTACGTTTGTGTCAATTATTGTCGGTTAAAGGAGAGGCTAGATGAGAGACAAAGATGAGTTTATTACTTCAGAAGAAGCCAGCGTATATCTAAAAGTTAATATTAGAACTATTTACAGATGGACTCACGTTGGGGAAATCCCAGCGATGCGGGCTGGAAGGCAATGGAGATTCCGCAAGTCTGAGCTGGATAAATGGCTTAGAAAGCGGGCAAAGTCAAGGTTTGAAAATAAATAATAAACCAAAGGATGCAAAATCGTGGATGCAGATATGACCAGCCACAAAGATCTTATCTTAAAAGTAGGCGTAGAAGCAATAGAGACATCCCTTAGAAATAAGATAAAGCTTTATAAAAAACGTGCCCAGGAAGTCGAAAAATATCTATCAAAAAAACCGGATGAATGGGGAAAGTTTCAAAACGAATTTAATTCAGCGGTTAATGGCATTTTTCGTGATATCATGAATTTTGAAAAAATTAATTTAGCAAGTGGTAATAAGGACAAAGTTAACAGACTCAAGCGTCTTTTTATCAATAGGATTAGGGGTTTATTTATGAGAGGGGTCTATATTGGATGGAGTTTGCGTAAACCTTATGGGTATGCAGGAGATTTCAAAATTATAGATGATATTTATCAGAATAATCCGTCAACAACTGGTTTTGATCGCCTTTTTGATAACTATTATCAGATGTCAGCAATATGTGTTGCCGTCCGAAATCGAAAAGAAGATTTCAAAAGGGCAACAATTAATTTTATTAATACAAAACAAAATAACCCTATAAAGATTATGAATTTGGCATGTGGCTCAGCTCGGGATATAAAAGAAATTTTATCTTCAAATACATTATCCAACAAGAATATTAC
>JABMRN010000094.1 GCA_013202515.1 Candidatus Omnitrophota bacterium
ATCCTGGCGATTTTGGTCATAGCGGCGACAGTCGTTATTGTTCGTAGTTTCCTAATGCCCTGGGCAGAGGTTAGTACCTCCGCTACTAAAGTTGCATCTGACCTAACAAATGCGGCTTCCACTAATTTGAAGGATAGCCCCGTTGCTGCCAAATTCATAAAGAAACTTGAGAAAGTTACGGATGCCATAGGGGAATTCGGCGATGTTGAGGTTAAGTCGGAAATAAGCGGATACGACATCCCTACCATGGTGAACAAAAAAACTTCCAAAGTAGCCCTTTCCCTTGTCGCAATTTTGTTTAAAAGTGCCGAAAATCTGGATAAGAAAAGCTACCTCGTATACCTCATGCCGCTTGTGGCGATACTTTGTTCGCTGCTTGCTGTAATAGGGGTAAGACGCCGCTGGTCTATTATAGCGATGTGCCTAGTAAGCGGAGCCATATCGATAGGTGGCATCTATAATTTAAAAACAACCGCTTTACCAAATGCTTTTGTAGCGATAACCATCCAACCTGGCCTCTGGTATACTATGTACGGATATCTGGCAATATTTATTATCAGCATAGTATGGATGCTTCTCGGCAGAAAAAAAGAAGCCTGATGGCCCAAGCTTATCAACTGATAATTAGTGACGATTAGAATAAGAATAAAACCATTATTATACCTTTTAGTGCTCGCTACATTTGCGGGCGTTTTTTATTTTGCTATGACGAGCGGCAAACAGAAGGGGCTTCATGAGTATGTGCGCAAGGGATTTGCGTACATGGATGAGAATAGGTATGATAAGGGTCTAAAGTTTCTTCTTTTAGCACACAAGAGCCTGCCGCAAAGCGAAAAGATCAAAGACGAACTTCTTAGAGGTTATTTAAGATACGCCAAACATCTTCAGTCTGAAGGAAAAATAGAGCCCGCTTTAAAACTTCTAAACGATGCCTATCTTGTAAGCGATAAGAATCAAAGCCTAATCATGAGTTTATCTTACCTCTATAGCAAGCTTGGTGTCTCAAAGATAACGAATGGGCTATTGGGCGAAGGAAAAGAATATCTGGAAAAAGGTATATCCGTTGCAATGCAGTCCAAACGCGCCAGAAAAGACATTTCAACTTATCTTTTTAGCGAAGCAGTAAAAGCATACGAGCATAAAGACCATAATACCGCGGTTATATGTCTAGATTCATCCTATCTTTTGTGGAGCCGATTCGAGACGTTGTATTTACTAGGACTTTTGTACTACACTAAATCAAATCCAAAAACCGCTCATTTCTACTGGAAAAAGGCGGCAATGATTAACCCGGATAATAAAGAATTGAATGAATATCTGCGCATGGTATCTGAAGAAGTGCTCCTTGAAGAGAAGAAGACAGCCATCGAAACCGAGCATTTCAATATAACACTATACAGACAGTATGATTTAGATGCGGAGCGTCTTACAGAGATGCTTGGAAAGATTTTCCTAGAGGTGGGCCGCGATTTTGACCATTATCCATCTAACAAGACGCCTATTGTAATTTATGACGAAGGGGATTTCAGAAACGTATTTAAACAGCCATACGTGATAAGGGGTTTTTATGACGGAAGCATTAGGATGCCTATAGCCACAGATGTAAACAGCCCTGTTTTTTCAGTCATTCTAGCCCATGAGTACACTCATGCGGTTGTATCGATATTAACCAACAGAAAATGCCCGGTTTGGCTGAATGAAGCAATCGCAACATATGAACAGGCAAAATATGCACCGGTATCCCTTAGCCGTCTCAAGGCCTTTTTAGATGGTGGAGGTACTCTCTCCATAAAGATGCTTACAGACGGCTTTATCTCTAGCGGGGATAATGCAAAAACGGTATTAAGTTATGAAGGGGCGTTTACTGCTGCAGCTTTTATAATAGACAAGTGGGGTTGGGTAGGCATGAGGAGACTTCTAAAAAGGATCAAAGAGGGCAGACATTATTCCAATGCTATTGACGAAGAATTTCTCGTATCCGTAAAAACATTTGAAGAAATGTGGAATAATTTTGCAAGAAGGAAGATATAATGAATAACAAAAAATCATCAAAAATGAAGCCTTTTCTTATGGGCGTTATACTTTTAGTCGTTATCCTTGCAATAGCTATAGCTGTAGGGGAAATCTACGCAAGATGTAACTATAATAGATGTTACCTTACAGGCATTATGACAAAGAATTCTGTTTTCCATCATCTGCCCCCGCCTTATTACAACGGAGAAATGTACAGTGAGAACGATTTCGATGTTTCCTATACAACTAATAATAGGGGAATGCGGGGACCCGGGGATTATTCATACCAGAAGAAAACGGGTGTTTACCGCATAGCGCTCATGGGAGATTCATTTGCATTCGGAGTCGGAGTTAAGTCAGATGAGACGATGGCCTTCCTGCTTGAGAAAATGCTTAATGAAAGAAGAGAAGGAAGCTATCAGATTTATAACTTTGGTGTCAGCAGCTTTTCACCCGTTCTTGAATACATATATCTTAAAGAGGAGGTAATCAAATATAATCCAGATCTTGTTGTTTTGATGCTGGATATCTCTGACGTCCAGGATGATTATTACCGCGAGCCCCATCTTGTGTATGATAATGATAAGAACATAATCGGCTGTAATCCCATGGTAATCGGCCGCTGGCCTGATATTAGGGCATACCTCATGTATTATTCACGCTTTTTTAATCTGCTTGACCGCACTATACTTCAGTCACTGAGAAAGATGAGGGCGCTGGGCCTTACCAATTACTTTTCTAACAAATTCAAAGGCGTCAGGAATAAAGCAGAGATATTTAAAAACAAAGATATAGATAATATCTATTTCGATAAGTTTCTTATGTTCCGCGAGGGGAAAAATAAGAAAATAGTTATGCAGCACTGGAAGAGAACCGAAATTTATCTCACGATGATAAAAGAATATCTTGATCAAAAAAACGTTCCACTTATCGTGATAATCTATCCGTACGGGCACCAGGTTGGAGAAAAACAGTGGCAGCGGGGCCGTAATTACTGGGCATTTACACAAAACACCGTTTACGACCCATCCGAGGGATTTGCTATTATGGAGGGTTTTGCAAAGAAAATGGGTATATCGATGATTAACCTTTATCCCGCTCTTAGAAAAAGAAAAAATGAAGCTCTCTATTTTGACAGTGACGGCCATTGGACAGCACTTGGACAGAGAATAGCAGCAGAGGCTGTTTACGATTCAGGCTCTTTTAGCGAAGCGCTTAAGAGGCTTAGTGACGAATGAAAATCATATTTTGGTTAATAATTTTTGTTATCGTTTTTTTGGCAGGTGTGCGCTACATTGAAAGACACAGCATTTTCTTTCCGATGAAGGAGATGGGCGTAAGCCCGACAGATATATCTCTTGCATATGAAAATGTATATTTTACAACCAAAGATGGAAATAAACTGAACGGGTGGTTTATACCTAGTGAGGGATCGAGGCGCACAGTTATTTTTTGTCACGGTAATGCGGGAAACATAAGCCACCGACTGGAAAAGATAGCGATCCTTCACGATCTTGGCCTGAATATATTTATATTTGATTACCGGGGTTATGGAAAAAGCAAGGGTACTCCCACTGAGCAGGGTTTATACAATGATGCTCAGGCAGCCTATGAATATGTGAGACAAAATCGGGGCATCCCGGATAATGATATTATTGTTTATGGGGAATCAATAGGGGGGGCAGTTGCGATTGATCTTGCAAAAGATGTTGATTTTAGGGCGTTGATTACAGAGGATGCTTTTACTTCGATAAAAGACATGGCAAAGATCGCCTATCCTTTTCTTCCACATTTTATTTTTTCTTCAAGATTTGATTCTTTGCAAAAGATAAAAGATATAAAGACCCAAAAACTTATAATCCACAGCATAGACGATGAAATCGTACCGTATAGGTTAGGGGAAAAGCTTTTTGAGCAAGCAGCACCGCCTAAGAAGATGTTAAAACTAAGGGGCGGACACAATACAGCCTTTTTAGACTCAAAAACTAAATATATAGAGGGCTTAAGAGAGTTTGTGAGCGAATTGGATAAAGAATAATAGGGGGCCTGGATGGCAACAGGTAAAAAGATAGTAAGGGTTTTCGCGATTCTTCTTATAATTTATGCTGTCATAAGCCTCCTCGGATCGAAGAATTTCAATGAATTCAAGCAGGTGTGCCAGGGGCTACCCGAGCCAATTATCTATTTGGTGTACCTTTTTGGCATAGGCTATAGTATAATATGCATCAAATGCGGTTTGAGTATAATGCGTTATGAGGACTGGGCCAGAAAAACAGCTGTAGTGCTTGTTTTAATAAGCCTGATTCTAGGAGCTCTAATGACGCCTCTAATGCTTAGGAATTTGAAGGTTGTCTATGCCGCAAATCCGGCACTTAAAGGTGCTGATCTTGACATGCTTGTAAGATCAACCGGAATTCTGACGCTGCTCTTTACGTTTTTTGAATTGGCATTTGTTTTTTATTTTACTAGGATTAGGGTTAAAAAACTTTTTAAATAAAGGAGGAAGTATGTGGTGGGTTTGGGTTATTATTTTTGGCTTGCTTGTCGTCCTAGGTTTTGAAATACGAAACAAGGACATTATAGATCACGTGATTGAGCTTGAAGACAGCATAAGCAGGCTTAGAGATGAAATCGGAAAATTAAGAGACGAGCTTCAAAAAAAGGTATAAAAGAATGCAGTATCTTATCATATTATTTGTTATAACGCCTATTCTTGAACTTTATCTTCTGATAAAGATTGGAAGCATTATTGGTGCATTCAATACCATAATGATTGTCCTGATAACCGGTGTCATGGGGGCGATGCTTGCGCGATCGCAGGGACTCGCTATTCTTAATAAGATAAATTCCAATTTGCACGAAGGAATAGTCCCGGCAGAGCCGCTTGTTGACGGACTTTTTGTTTTGGTAGGAGGCCTACTTTTGATAACACCGGGCATGATAACCGATATCATAGGATTTGCTTTTGTAATGCCGTATACAAGGGGTCTCGTGAAAAGCTATTTTAAAAATAAGCTGAGTTCAATGGCAAGAGACAGAAATGCCATAGATATAAGATATTTCAGACAATAATCGTAATAGAGGAGGCAATGTATGAGCTTACAGGTAATAGAAACAAAGGATTTAAAAGCGAAGGATTTCATAAGCAAGCAGACAGCTGAACTTTCCTCGGCATGTGCCGACGGCTTGGCTATAAATGCCCTTTCAGGAGGCGTAGATTCTTCATGTGTCACCATGCTCGGACATAAGGCGTTAGGAAACAGGCTCAAGACATATTTTGTCGAAAACGGAATCATGAGAGAAGGTGAGGCCGAGAGAATAGTTGCTATTTTTAAAAAATTAGGCGTTCATGTAGAGGTTGTTGATGCAAAAAAGAATTTTTTCGATGCACTTAAAGGTCTGACAGATCCAGAAGAGAAAAGAGAGGCGATAACCCAAACTTTTTACAGAGATGTGTTTAGCAGGATCGTCAAAGAAAGTGGCGCAAAGTACCTTCTTCAAGGTACGATTTACACGGATGTCGAAGAAACTATTGCAGGCATTAAGAGACAGCATAATATCCTTGAACAGGTCGGAATAGATACCCAAGCAGAATTCGGGTATAAAGTAGTTGAACCTGTAATTCAACTCAGAAAATCAGGCGTTCGGGAGATTGCCAAGATACTTGGCCTCCCGGAAGAGATATACAATAGGCCGCCATTTCCCGGTCCTGCGCTGGTCGCAAGGGTAATAGGGGAGATTACCCCCCCAAGGATTGAGACAGTTAGGAAAGCAACAAAAATTGTAGAAGAAGAACTTTCTAGCACAAAGGCTTTTCAGTACCTTGCGATTCTACATGAAGACAAGGTTACCGGCATGAGGGACGGAAAGAGAGACTATGGACATCAGATAGAGATAAGATGCTGGGAATCTAAGGATGCGAGAATTGCATTTCCGACAAGATTGCCGTATGATATTTTGGAGAAGCTGGCTGATCGTATAACCGACGGTGTGCCTGGAGTCGTAAGCGTAACCTACAATATAACCAGAAAACCCCCTTCAACTATTGAGGCAGTTTAACTAAAGTTTGTATTTATCAGGCATCTAGTAAGAGTAATCTATACTAGGTGCTTGATTATTACCCTCCATTGCATAAATTCATTGACACACTCTTATCCATATACTATGATATGTATAATATTTTCGCCTATAGCCCTACCAAAAATTTAGGAAGAGGGAATAATTGGAGCAGAGTATAATTCGTCATATAGTTTCGATTTATCTTATCTTAGTAATTGTTTTTTTCTCTCCTTTTGCTTACATGCTTGATAAGCAATCCGAGGAAGAGCTTAAAAGCGGTATATACCAATACAGGCAGGAAAATTACGACGAGGCCCTTGAAATACTTGAGAAGCTAGAAGTTTCTAGTCCGGATTCCTCTATTGTTTCGTATTATCTAGGCTTGACTTATAAGAGAATGGAGGATTACGTCTCGGCAAAAAAATACCTAGAAGCTTCTCTTACGATGAAGCCGAAAATCAAAGGCGCCCTAATAGAATTGATTGATACGTTTTACCGGCTAGATGAAACAGAAGAAGCAAAAAAGTGGATTAAGGTTGCAGAAGATGAAGGTGTGCGGCCGGCACAGGCAGCTTTTCTTAAAGGACTCACGCTTCTTAAAGCAGACGAATACGAAGGTGCAGTAAGCGCATTTAAGGATGCGAAGAGTCTTGATGATTCATTGACCCAATCAGCTAACTTCCAGATTGGCATCTGTTACATGAAATGGAAGAAGGTTGAATCGGCAAGACAATTTTTTGAAAATATCGTAATAGCGAATCCAGACGCGGATATATCCGTGCATGCAGGCAGATACGTTGAGGCGCTTGAAAGAAAGATTGAACGCGAACAGCCGCTACATCTAAAACTTCGTTTTGCGTTTGAATACGACACTAACGTTGTTCTTAAGCCGGCCGATACAGCCATTGTTACTAATATCACAGATCAAGATGATACCAGACAGGTATGGGATTTTCGAGGAGACTACACAGTAAAAAGCCCAAATGATTTTGCGACTCTAAAGACTGGCTATGCCCTTCGTATTTCGAAGCAGAACGATTTCGGCCGCTACGACATGGTAATCAATCACTTTTCAACCCAGAGCAATTTTTCCTTCGACAAGATATTAGTGACATTCCCGGTCAATTATACCCATACTGTTGTGGATGAGAAGAATTACTTATCTGCTGTTACCGCTGGTAATGTTAACAATATCATTCTTGCTAGATCGCAGATGGCTCAGCTTGGTATAATTTATAAGTTTGAGGATTTCTTGAGACCGCCATTCGGTGCCGAAAACAGAGAAGGAAACGAATTAATGGGAACGGGCGGGTACTTTTGGTTTTTTGCGAAGAATGAAGGTTTTTTCAACATTCGATACACTATTAGTAAGGATTGGGCAGAAGGGAATAACTGGCAGTATTGGGGGAATAGAGCAACTGCGGTACTTCTTGTTCCGTTCTGGGAAAGATTTACATTTAACCTACAGGGAGATTGTTTTTTCCAATTTTTCGATAACATTAATACTGTGTACGGAAAAAAAAGGAAAGACCAGGTATATTCATTAAATTCTCTTCTTTCTTACGAAATAATAAAAGATACAGTAGAGTTACAGCTTCAATATACGTATGTTAATGATCAGTCTAACATAAATATTTACAAATACGATCGGCAAGTTGTTAGCTGCGGAGTACAATACAGGTTTTAACAGCCATGCTTGGCGGCTTAGGAACTTTAGGAGGGAAGCATTATGAAAAAGACTAAAATTATTTTAGCACTATGGTTAGCGGTATTTCTTATAATACCGCCGAATGTAATGGCAGAGGCAGTTGGAGCAATTACCTACATAGAAGGCAGAGTAGATATATTTTCGGCCGATGGAGACCGTTTCATACCAGCAGTTGTAGGTGATAAGGTCACTAGCGGGGATTCGATAAGGACAAAAAGCTATTCCAAAGCTGAAATTACCTTTGATGATGAGTCTGTTGTGCAGATAGCAGATACTTCGAAGATAACAGTGAGAGAGTATGAAATCGACGAGGCTGGCAACAGAAAAAAAGGTGTAATTGACCTAGCAAGAGGCAGGATGCGCGCGGTTGTTTCTAAGGCCAAAGACAAGACCGCATTTGATGTGAATACGCCAAATGCAAGCGGAAGTGTAAAAGGTTCAGATGTATTCATAGGGTATCAAAAATCGGCAACCAGCATACTCGTTGCTGAAGGTATATTGAGAACCGTAAATCCTCAATTTCCAGATGAGACCATAGATGTGGGTAAGGGTTGGGCCGCCTATGTGCCGCATAATGCCCCGCCGCAAGAACCCAGGGCATATTTGCCTGCAGAAAAGAAAGCTTATGAGTCTGCAATTAGTCCTGATATGAAAGAGGCCGAGGGAATGATTAAGGGTAATGAAGTCACGCGAGCAACGATTGTTAAGCTATCTGGCACCGTGATAATCAAACCCAAAGGATCGACTAAGCAGCATATGCCTACGTTAAACGAAGTTCTGAATGCAGATGATATCATAGAAACAAAAGAAAACGGCAAGATAGTAATCAGCATGGATAACGGTCATTTTTTGACGCTTAAGCCAAATTCACAAATTATTATTAAGATATTGTCAAAGGATCCGGATACGGGCGATTATCAGAATTTGTTCGAGTGTAAATATGGAAAGGTTATAGCAAAGCTCAGAAAAGTCAAAAAGAATTCCTCCTTTGAGATAAAAACTCCGACAGTAACCTGCGGAGTGCGCGGAACAATAATGTACCTTGAGGTTCTTCGCGGTATTACAAAGGCATTTTTTGAGGGCGGAGACGGATTTGTTAAAGGCCTTAGCTCAGGCATCTTACAAATTATTCAAGCAGGAAAAAAGACAACCGTAGATGCAGACGGAAATATAGGCAATCCTACTGATACGACCGACGAAGACAGGCAGGATTTCGGAAGCGGATTCGGAGATGAAGGCGGGGATGAATACGGCTATTCAGGAACGGGTGACGATACGGGAACAACTGGGACAGGCGATCCTGGAACGACCGGAGGAACAACAGATCCCCCTGCAGATACCGATACAACGGGCACAGGCGATAATCAGCTCTTTGATGATATAACACCCGATGATACATCAACAGGCGATGGAAGCGGTTCGGGGTCAGACACAACCCCGTCGACCAGTCAACCGGTTGATGATATTATAGTCGGTATAGGTGCAGGATATCAAGATGGCGATTACCGTATGAACGGTATCGTATTGGGTGAAAGTATTTCTACGGATGGCGATGGCAAGAGTGGGAATTGGGCAGCTATTTTTGGAGGATCATACGAAAGTAGATCCACAACCGTTAGGAGTACTGGAGGTGTGGAGAATTCATGGCTTATGAATTTCGTTGGCATGTCTATCAATAAAGACTATTTTTCAGAATATAGTGATGGTTATTCTGGTCCTTCCTATTTAAGAGCGGGAGCAAGCGACATAGTAGATTTGCCGGCTTACAGTACAGCTCCACGGCCTACCAGTTACTGGCTAGGAATGATAAACGGTAACAATTGGCAAGAGGGATCGTTCCAAGCGCCATTCACTGGGATTTTCATAGGCCACGGAAACACAAGGGGCAGTTTTAAATTAGGGGTTATATCAGGTGCTGTCAGCGGTTCTATCGGAGAATATGTAGAGCTTTCAGAAATTATGGATTCAGATTTGATGGCTGAGGTTGCCTCAACATTTAGTTCCGAATGGGTGGCTGAAGGTTCCGGAACCTGGATGGAAATCGAGGATATGCTGGATCTTTCGAGTCTGAGCGATATGATTTCAGCGCTCAATGATACGCTACATGCTACGGCAATTCCTATAACAGAAGTTTATCCTACCCAGTTGGATTACCTTGGTGGCACAACCGGTATAATTGATGCAAGCATGGATATGAGTGTTTTCGCTGCTACTGATTCAGTTTCTATATGGGCTGTGGACTTCTGGGGTAACCATGACGGGCTGGTAAGTGTAGGCGATGCCATTAATTTTACTGACGAAGTTTTCGATGCCGCAATTTCAGCAATCGGAGACAATGTGAGTTTAGAAATTTTAGAATGGGGAAATAATGAGTGGTATGCAGGGGTAACAGGCTCTGTTAACGGGCAGGATGTCATAGGCACAGCAGGGGGAGATTATAGTGATCCCGGTTGTGAAAGCCCCGGAACGTTTTCGGGGTCCGGAGCGGGTATAGGCGTAGATATCCCGTCGCTGGGCGACGTAGATTAAGGAGAAAGCCATGTCAAAAAAAATATCAATTGTCCTTATTTGTTTAATCTGTTTTGCAGTTATAGGATGCGGAAAGAAAGGAGTAGGAAAAGGCAAGGTTGTCGCCACAATAGACGGCGAACCCATATATGTATCCGATGTAAATAATGCACTTGAATTAAATGTCAAAAGAGACCCGATGTTCCGTGTTACTCCGGAGACATTGGATACCCAGCTTGCTATTCTAATTGACAGGAGACTTCTGATTAAGGAGGCTAAAAAGAGAGAATTGGATCAGAAAGAAACTTTTATAAAAACTATTCAGACATTCTGGGAGCAGACACTTATAAGGGATCTGATGGCCGCTGAAGATAGAAAGCTAAATGAATCAGTCGCGGTTAGCACAGAAGAAGTACGCGATTACTATGATAAATTAAGTCACGAGAGAACGTTCGGCATCATCAAATCCAGGAATAGAGAAGTGGTAGACGAGGCTATGAAGAAAAATCCGGACGAAGTTATCTGGGATGAAGAAATAGGACCCTTAAGCTATGAAGACGTAAATTCTGCAGTCTTATTTATGGCCTTTGATATACCAAAAGGTCAGGCAAGGGTGATTATGGACCGCGATCTGTATTACCTTATCTATGTTAAAGATGTGGTTGATGCAGAAGTTCCGTCATTTGACGAAGCAAAGGAAAAAATAGAAGAGAGAATAAGAAATCTTGGAAAACAAAGGGCCTTTAACTCATGGGTAGGCGCTGTAAGGGCTGATGCCGACGTAAAGATCAACAGCGACGTGTTACATACCCTTGAATACTCGAGGGAATAGCCATGAATAAACGACGAAATTATTTCGTAAAGAAGAGATTTCAGACCAATTTTTTTGTTAAATTTACAGTTCTTCTTTTGCTCGAGGCTGTTTTAATTGGTGGATTGTTTATGCACGTTTCAAGAGGTACGCTCACAACCTCCTACGACGGTTCCGAACTTACCATCCAGCCTACCGATGCATATTTCTTTGTGAGTTTTATTCTGATTTGCCTTATCGTTGGAGTAGCAATAGGGCTGACAGGAATATTTGTCTTTCTTTTTCTTTCCCATAGGGTAGGGGGGCCAATATACAGGTTCGAGAGAACAGTAGAAGAGGCTAAGAGAGGCAACATTGCACAGAGGGTGCGCTTAAGGAAAACAGACCTTTTGTTTGAACTCAGGGAAGAAATGAACGCCTTTCTTGGGGAGATGGATATTCGCATATCAGATATAAAGGGCGATATTGCCAAAGCGCTCCAGCTTTTAAAAACAAGAAATAACGAAGGAGATCACGTTAAGTTAAAGAGAATTCTTGAGAAAATACAGTCATCCCTTGACCATTTCAGGACTTCAAAATAGGACTGTTAAATTGCGACGAAGCCTTCTTCTTCTTTTCCTAATCTTGGTACATTCTTTATTCGCTTCTTCACTTTCGCTTGCCGAAGATCCGAAAATATTCAAAACACGCTATACCGATATAAGTTACACCGATAGTAAGGCGCTCGGTGCTTTTTTGTGGAGAATAGGCGGTAAAAGGTTTAATTTTGATGATGACCCGGCTCTTGCAAAGTCCCGCATTGATAGGATAATCGACCGCGTGATGGATGTTCTTGATATGCATCCGCGGAGATTTCATGTAAAGGTTTTTGTTCGTGACAAGTATAAAGAGGGAAGAGTAGCTTATTATTCAAATAAAGACGCCTCGATAACCCTTTATGCCGATAAAATTACCGACGGAATATTCGCACATGAAGTCGCGCATGCAGTTATTTGCAGTTTCTTTGTAAAAACACCGACGGAAACAATGCAGGAAGTTCTCGCCCAGTACGTTGACAAGCACCTATGGAGTGATTATGACTAGGGTGCACCAAACAAATTGAATTCGTGAGGCGTATGTGTTCAATTTAAGGGATAAGTTAAAAGAGCGAATCAATTTAAATCCCACCAATACCGCAATTCAATTCAGAGAAAACGACCGCTGGCACAATATCTCCTATCGCGAGCTTGGTATAGGCATAAAATCACTCTCTATGCATCTTCTGGAGGAAGGTGTCCAAAAAGGGAACAAGATAGGGATTGCAGTTGAAAAC
>JABMRN010000095.1 GCA_013202515.1 Candidatus Omnitrophota bacterium
CAGCAGATATTGGCGTTTGTCAGAAGCAGGTGGATAGGTGCTGTGGCGGGTTTGATGTTTTTGTTTTTTGCCCTATCCCCGGTAAAGAAAAAACTTTTTTTAAAATGCGCCTTACTTATACTCTTTATCGTAATCATATACGTTCAAGTCTGTTCTATGTTTCCATCCGGGCATTTTTTCTTCCAGCTTCCGCGGCTGGCAGAAGAACGTTTTGCGTCTATTTTTAGGCCTTCCGAGGAGATAACCGCGCTTACAAGATTTTCAGAGTGGAGTGCGGCCCTTGCAAAAATAAAACAACACCCCATCATCGGTAACGGGCTGGGCACCAAAGTGTCATTTATCGCCTACGACGAATACAGAAATCCCGTAAGGGTATCTAATTATCTGCATAACTCATATCTGTTTTTCTTATTGAATACCGGCATAGCGGGCCTTTTGGCAATACTGTGGCTTTCGATTGCGTTTATACTATACGGGTTGAAGGTTTACAGAAGAACGGCGAAGCCCTACTACAAGGCCTTAGCGTTGGGCTGCGTTACTGCTTATGTATCCCTTTTTACCACTTCGTTCATAGGGCCGGAGCTTAGCTTTCCCGGAAGGACAATTGTAGTCGGTTTTTTAATGGGCGCGGTCGCATTGATAGATAAAACCGGAAGCAACAAACCTATTTAATGAGATATAGACGTATTCTGCTGTTAAACCCTTATTATCCTTACACCAGGTTCGGGGCATTTCGGCCGCCAGCCGGGTTGGGATACATAGCCGAAGCGCTGAGGCGGCAAAATATCGAATACGACGTATTAGACATGGCATTAGGTTATCGCCGAAGCGCTCTTATGAAAAGGGTAAAAGAATTTTCTCCGGATTTAATAGCGATAACCATGATGACATATATGTATAAAAATACATATAGTATTCTTGCGGGTATCAAAGATAAATTTCCGGATGTAAAAATTGCCGCAGGCGGCCCTCACATAGCTACTTCCGGGGAGGATGTTCTCAAAGAATGCGAGGCAATAGATTTTGGTATTGTCTGTGAAGGCGAGAATGCTATTGTAGAGCTATGCAAAAACAAAGAAATAAATACAATCAAGGGCCTGCTATATAAAGAAGGCGCATCCATAGCATATAACGGAGACAGGCCCTTTACAGAGAACCTGGATTCAATACCTTTTCCTACCTACGAGGAGTTTGAGCTGAACAAATATATGTTAAAGGAAATAGACTTGGTAACTAGTCGCGGTTGCCCTTATGGATGTATTTACTGCACGGTTAGATTGGCAAGCGGAACCAATGTCAGAATGCGCAGCGCCTCTTACGTTGCCGATGAGATAGAGTACTGGCACAGAAGAGGATACAGGAACCTTGAGATAGCCGATGATAATTTTTCTTTTGATAAAGATAGAGTGCACCGGATTTGCGAGGAGATCTCGAAGAGACGACTTTCAGGCCTGAACCTGCGGTGCGGTAATGGGTTGCGCGCCGACAAGGTTGATTATGATTTATTTAAGCATATGAAGGAAGTGGGGTTCTGCCATGTAGCCTTTGGCGTGGAAAGCGGCAGCGCGACTGTGTTAAAGGCAATGAAGAAAGGGGAGTCTTTAGAAATTCTAAAGAAAGCTATCAAAACAGCCTGCGAGCTGGATTTTGATGTCACCTTGTTTTTCATTATAGGTCTTCCCGGAGAGACAGAATCGACCCTTCAGGAGACATTCCGGCTTGCCTCAAAATACCCTGTTATGGAGGCCAAATTTTTTAATCCCATTCCTTACCCAAAGACTGAATTATTCCAGTGGACAAAATCTAGTAACCTTTTTTTAATTGCTCCTGAGAAATACCTGAATGATTTCAATAGTTTTGTATTCAAGCCTGTCTACGAAACAGCTGAATTTTCAGCCGACCAAAGGAAGAAGGCGCTAAAGGCCTCTGATTGGGTGAGAAAGGGTATATTGAGGAAATCCATAAAGAAGAAATTAAGAAAGTACGGACCGCTTGCGTACATATTTGCGTTTCTTTATACAATACCTTTTATCGAAAGGCTATTCAGGGAAGATATAAAATTCAGAAGATTCGTGGATTTTGTAACCTTTGCCCGTGAAGGAATATAATGAAAAAAATAAGGCTTTTGCATATCACAAGGCCTACCGAATTTGGAATATACAGGTTCCTTATGGATTTAATAAAGCATATGCATAAGGATAAATTCGAGCTTACAGTTGCCTGTTCCAAAAAAGGGCCTCTGACGGAAGATTTGAAGAATAATGGCATACGGGTAATTTCGCTGGAGATGGAGCGCAACATAGGCTTCTTGCATGATATGAAGAGTTTTTTTTCTATTCTAAAGTTGTTGAGAAAGGAAAAATGGGATGTTATACATACCCACTGCGCCAAAGCGGGTTTTCTGGGCAGAATAGCTTCTAAATTGGCAGGTATACCTTCGGTACATACCGCGCACGGCTGGTATTTTGATGAACCTTTACCTGCTATAAAAAGGAGCTTTTATATTTTCCTGGAAAGATTTGCGGCTCTCTTCGGCAACGCTATCGTCGCCCTTACGGACGCTGAAAGGCGGGAAATCATCCATAAGAAGATTGCGCCTCCGGAGGGAGTAACAACAATTTACTATGGTATAGATACGGCTTGTTTCAGGGACGATATAGATACAACTGATTTAAGAAAGCATTATGGTTTTTCTCCGGAGAACAAAATCGTTGGTATGATAGCGCGCCTGGTAACCCAGAAGTCTCCGCTTGATTTCGTAAGAGCGGCAGCCAAAGTATCGCAGGCTGTACCTGAAGCGAGATTTATTATTTTTGGCGAAGGCCCGTTAAGAGAAAATGTAGAATCCCTCCGCAAAGAATTAGGCATAGAAGATAAGCTTATCCTTGCGCAACCGTCTCATGAGCCCGGAGACGTAAACAGATTTCTTAACCTCTTGGATATATCGGTGTTAACTTCCTATTACGAAGGTTTCCCATTTGTGGCGCTTGAATCCATGTATCTTAGAAAACCGCTTGTAATAACAGAGGTGCGGGGAACATATGAGATTATACAGAACAGTAAAAATGGCACAATAGTGCCTATTTCAGATACCGATGCAATGGCGCAGGCTATAATTAATTTGCTAAAAGATGAACAGAGGGCAAGAGAAATCGGTGAGGCAGCGCATCGCACGATAGAGGAGCATTTTACAGCCGAAAAGATGGCAGAAAACCATGAAAAATTATATATGAGAATTTTACCAAAAAAATAACAAAGGTAATCATGATTGACCTGGCAAGCAGGACAGCAATTGTCGTTCCCGTAAGAGACGAAGAGGCGAGCATCATAGAATTATTCGATTCATTCGAAAAGCTTTCGCTTAAACCCCGGGAGATTATAATAGTCGACGGAGGCTCGCAAGATGCTACAGTTCCTGTCATAAAAAAATACATGCGATCTCATAATAATCTTCCCTATAAGCTCAGGCTTATTGAGCTGGAGGATGCCTTTCCGGGCAAGGCGCGAAATATAGGCATTGAAAGCAGCTCTGCCAGAATCATTGCATGCACTGATGCCGGTGGAATAGTAGATCCAGGTTGGTTAAAACATCTCTTAGCGCCTTTTAAGAAAGATTCCCGTCTCGAAGTAACCGTCGGAAATTGCCTTCCTTACACAAAAAGCCCATTCGAGAAATATGCCTTTTTAATAAATATCAAGGGGTTGGATAAGACTAAATTTGCTTACCTCGGCGCTGTCTCAATCGCCTTTTTAAAAGAAGTGTGGCAGAAGGTAGGCAAATACCCGGATGAGATTTATCCTAATGAGGATAAATGTTTTTTAATAAAGCTAAAAAAATATGGAGCCAAATTTTTCATTTCTGATAAGGCAATTGCGAGATGGAGGCCGCGCCGGAACATGAAGGAATTTGCTGTCCAATACTTTTCCTACGGCAGGGCAGATGCAAGATTCGACTTTGTTCCTATTGCGCACATTCTTCGCATCGCAACGTATACTTTAGGCCTGGCCTTGGTAATTATGGGTATTGCCCACAGGATATTATGGATTGTCTGTTTGCTCGGTTTATTTCTATATCTCTTAGGTGTTACTTTCAGGACTTGCTTACAATCCAGAAGGGTTGCTGCTTTTTTATATGTCCCATTACTTCTCTTGGTTAAGGATATAGCCCAGATATTCGGCTATATAGTAGGTATGGTAGAACGAATCTGCGTACCGAAATATAGGGAAATAGCCAGAAATAAATTCAAGGTTACAAATGAGTGAGCCGAGGACTAGCATAGTAATTCTTAATTGGAATCAGAAGGATGATACGGCCAAGTGCCTTAAGTCCCTGGAGAAGCTGCTATATAAGAATTACGGCATAATAGTTGTGGATAACGGCTCAAAAGACGGTTCACCCGACTTTTTAAAAAATAATTTTTCCAACATTACCCTGATAAAAAATGAGGAAAATTTGGGGTTTGCAGAAGGTAGCAATATAGGCATAAGACATGCCTTGAGCGTAGGGACAGATTATGTATTGCTACTTAATAATGATTTAGTTGTCCAGGAAGATTTCCTCGGGATATTGGTCGAAGCCGCAGAGAAAGACAGTAAAATAGGTATTTTGGGCGCTGTAAATTACTC
>JABMRN010000096.1 GCA_013202515.1 Candidatus Omnitrophota bacterium
AAAATTTTACTAACCAATCAAAGGACTTGTTGAATAAGTGCAATGCGCTCGTAAAGAAACTAGACAAGAATAAATGTTGGTTTCTCAAGCCCGGAGCGACTTTTGATTTAAAAGACCAGCCCATAATATCATCGTATCGACAGCGGTATAAAAAAGCCCTATCGATTGCTACAGATGGAGAAAAAATTGTTTTGGGACCAACATATAAAGTCGGATATGGCGGCTCCAGTAAATCTGCCCATGCATTAATTGATGAACATTTCAAAGATTACTCATTCGAGGATGTGAAACATGCTATACATAAAATTCCTGTGATTTGTCTTAATATTCTTCAAAGAGCGTTTCAGCTATCAAATATAGAGTGCCCGAAGAATTTTAAGGAAATACTCGAATGTGCCGCTTCTGGAGAAGGCGCAACAATAGGTATTGAGAATGTAACTCGAAGGAAATTGGATCCCGGCGACTTGGTGACAACGGACCTTTCTGATGTTGCAGAGGTATTAAAAGTTCATGTATCACCATACGGGTATAAAAGCTACTACGTGCGATATCTTATTAATCCTAAAATTAAAGAGATATCGGAAGAGTGGTTGCCTCCCAGGTATATTGGCCCATGTCTTCTAAAAAAGAAGGATATTCGGACCTTATTTACACAAAAAGTTTCTCCGATTATAGGAGATAAATCTATCGATTGGATTCAAAAACAGTCCGATGATGTATTATATGAGCATGCGAAGACGGTTGTGATTAATATGGCAAAAGAAGGCCATTTAAAATTATTTTTCAAAGCTAAATCAAAAATAAAAACTGCAGACATGAGCTCGGGTAAGCGCCTTAAGCATGGTAATAATCAATAGGTAAGTATGAGCGAAGAAAAGAGAAAAACAGATTATGATTGGGACAATTTAATCCGTGAAATTAAACGGATTCGAAGAGGCTATAATCATGCGAGTAAGGCAAAGCATGTCGGCGTGCCGCTTGTATTAAAAAAGAAAGAATATGCTGAGAACTCAAGGATCATTGAGCGGGGGCTGGTTCGATGGGAATGCATTCGGCGCAATAAGCGTTTCGTTGCTTTATATGAAAAAGATAATGGGATATTGAATCTCGGTAATAATATTCAGCTTACCCCGGATATCATCAAAGATTTCATAGGAAAAGATATTGGCAAGATTAAGACTAAAAAGAACAAAGACGGTTCAGTTGGGTTTTTAAATAAAAGCCACGAGAATAAATATACCGCTTATTTCTTGTTCCTCAAGAATATCGGACACGCTGATTTTCTGAATAACTCACCGGTTAAGTCAAAACAATTGCACGCATTAGTTTATGAGCTTTTGGACAAGAAGGATATTCCCAAGTTTCCTCAAGAAGAGATCGCTGGGTTTATTGCTCAGATTCCAAAACAGGTTGATGTTGTAATTGATTTTGGATATTCCAAACAAGAAATCATGTCTGAGTTTAAAAAACAAATTGATATGTGGTTTAGCCTCTATGAGGCTACAGGAGACCGGAATACAAAAAGAGCTTTGGATTACGCGAATATCAACCGGTATCTGAAAGTTTATGACCTTAAGAACAGTAAATCCAAAGTTACGTTTTCTGATATTGCCCAGCAGCTATATCCTGGACCTTCAAATAAAAATCTTGATTCTGCTATTCAGCAGGTAAAGCGCGAATATAAACGGGCCAAAGAACTGATAAACGGAGGTTTTATATTCATAAAATAACGTAACAGTTAAGCACCCCAGCTTGCTTGTCTTTTAAAACTTTATAAATTTAACGTATCCTGTGTGATGAGAGTCGCACAGGATTTTTTATTTTTAGGGAGTAACAAAAAAAGGATAGAGAACAATGGAAGAGAAGTATTTTGAAGCAGGGAATATTTATCTGGCCACATATCTGGTGTCAAAAGGGTGTGAGATGAAGGGGCTGTCAGGGCACGGACGGCAAAAGCGCATACTTTTTGATAATGCCGAGAAAACACGAAAACTGGCGGAGAAATTTTTCAGTAATTCTAAAGAAGAGCAGATGTTTCAGTGTTACAGAAAAGTTAAAGATTTTATATTTCAAAACGGAGTGTAGAGAAAT
>JABMRN010000097.1 GCA_013202515.1 Candidatus Omnitrophota bacterium
AAAGAATATAGAAGACAAAATAGACTCCTCCCTTCTTTTAGAGAGTATGTCCACATTCCTGAGGGAATTTGAAAGGGTCAAAATTTGGCAGGTAGACCCGACTCTTTATCTAAGAATATTCCTTTTGGGTGTCGACACCCTTCTTTCCAAGCTCTCACATACAGCCATGAGAAAGGTTGGTCTTCGCAAAAACCTCTTATCCAGAATGAAGCAGCTGCCACGCCTTATAGGCGAGGCAAAAGTAAACCTAAAAGAAGTACCTGGGTTATATATAAAGACCGGCATCGAAATGGTTAATTCAACCATTGATTACTTAAGAAATTTTGATGCCTCGCCCCTTATAAAAAACACTAAGTCAAATAAGGAGCTTTTATCTATTGTACGCAATGCTGTCGGAGAGCTATGTAGCTTCAAGGTGTTTTTGAGTGAAAAAGGAGCTTCGGGCACCGCTTTGAAAGGCAGGCAAGAATTAGAAGACATATTGAATAATTCATTCTCCTATAACCGGTCTCTTGAGGAAATATTCGATATAGCAAGGCTTGAATATGACAATACGATAAAAGAGCTTGAGCATGCAGCCGGAAAGATTGGTTCAAGAAAAAAATGGCAAAATATACTCTCCGAATACTGCCTTGACGCAAAGAATAAAAAAGAGCTCTTAAATTACTATGCTGAACAAATAGACAGGTTAAAAACCTTCTTTACTGAGAAGGATCTGGTGACAATCCCCAAATCGCAAACTATCCTTGCAAGAGAAACACCCCCTTTCCTTATACCTGTACGTGCCTCCGCTTCTTATAGCTGTCCGGTAACAAATGACATGAAGGAACCTGCCTTTTTCTATGTAACTGCCAAATACGCAAAATTTGATAAACCCACTGATAGGCGCGCTAAGAGCATTCATAACGAATATATCTTTATTTCAGCGCATGAGACATATATAGGACACCACCTTCTAGATACACACAGGCGGCAGCTAAAAAACCCCATTAGACGGCAGGTTGAATCAGCCCTTTTTTACGAGGGCTGGGCCTCGTACGCTGAATGGTTTATTGCCTCTTTAGGCTATATAAAAGGACCCTTACAAAGGATGGTAGGATTAAAAAGGCGTGCTTGGCGGGCTATACGGGCAATGCTGGATGCCGGAGTAAGAATCAATAAAATAAGCCTAGAGGATGCCAAGAGAATGCTTAGCGATTTAGGCTATGAGCCGGATATAGTAAAATCAATGGTAGATCATTATATCCTTACGCCGGGATATCAATTATGCTATACTGTAGGTAAATTCGAGATAGAGCAGTTAAAGAACAGATTTTCCCACACAATGGGGCTTAAAAAATTCCACGACGCATTGCTTGAAAGCGGAGAAGCACCTTTTGATCTTATCAAAGAAAGGATGGATAAGCTGATATGCAAGGACAGTTTCTAGGATACCATTCTGAATGGAATCTCGGCAGCCCAGGCGGTTGGGTCTATCAAAAGATGGCGCAGGAAATAGGCAGTCTTGCTTGGAAAAAAATAAAAAAGGCATCCGGCGTTGACCTTACACTTGATTTTGACCATACCTTGTTGAATCCCCTGCCACTATTCGCAAAACTGCTTTTCAGGGCGCATAAGGCTAAATTCGGAAGCGAAAAACCCTTCATAGCACTTGTTGCCGAAGAAGAAACCCTTGAGAACGTCGGTGAAAACATAAAATGCGTACAATACCTAAATAGCTTAGAGGGCGTAAAGGCATGCCTCATAGATCCTACAAAGCTCGAGGTTAAAGATAACAGTTTATACGTAGGTAAGGATAGGGTCACTTGTGTCTTTGTTGATTTTAACAATAACGTCATCCTAAAGCTTAAGAAGAAACACAATATGAGCGCTCTCTTATTTGCCATACAAAACGGCTTTGTTACCAATCCAAGAGGCATGGAACCCATAGGTGCAAAAAGTGTATTTGAGGCGATTACATCGGATTGCAAGCATCAGATGTCGGAATCTACTATCAAAAGGACGCCCTGGACAAGGCAATTCTACCCCCGCCAAACCACCTGCCCTAACGGAAAGAAGATACCAGACCTTATCAAATGGACAAAAGATAACTGGCCCAACACAATATTGAAACCTGTGCACGGGTATTCGGGCAAAGGTATCATAATAGGCCACAAAGAACCCAATATAGAAAAATCAATAAAACATGCCCTTAGGATAGGCGATTATATAGTCCAGGAATTCATTCCTATAGATATTTGGGCTGAAGAGTTTCCCTGGCTTGATAGGGAAAGTAAGAAATTGTTCATAAAGAAATGGCAAACAGATTTCCGCTGTTTTGTAACAGATGTCGGCATGATCGGATTCGTAACGCGCTTCGGAGGCATACCCACGAATGTTGGTTCCGGCGGCGGCGTCCAGAGCACCGCTGTACTTAGATCTAAAATGCCTGTCTCTGAGGCAGTTAAGCGCCTTAATGACGCTATAATAAAACTTGGGTTTAACTTTGTTTCAGAGATACAAGATGAGATGGATAAGAAATCTGTAAAAATAGGAAACGTTTATCTTTTGGGTCCCATCATGAACACATTAAGACCCAGGATAATCACAGAATCACACATTGAGCAATTACGGACCTACAGCCACAACCTTTGGAAAGACGCCCTTACACTTGAAGGCATGTGGATTGATGGAAAGTTAGCGAAATACGTTCGGATATCCGAAGAAGAGGAAGAAATAGCCAGACTCGCCCCTTGGCGCGGCAAGCCGGCATTGATTGCCGCCGATGGCTTGTTTGGATTCCGTTAATACTATAAAATGAAAACAGATAAAAACTGGTGGAAGCACTTCTTTAACGATATTTATCTTACTACTGACGCAAGAAGTGTGTGCAATTCCGCTCTGACAAAAAAAGAGACAACCCTAGTAGAAAAAACTCTCAAGTTCAAAAAAAATGACAGTCTATTAGATCTTTGCGGTGGAAGCGGCAGGCACTCTCTTGAACTTGCAAAACGCGGTTATTGCGATATAACCGTACTTGACTATTCACCTCACCTTGTTAACCTTGGCAGAAAACAAGCGAAAAAGTACGGATTAAGCATAAAATTCAAAAGAAAAGACGCACGTTTTACAGGTTTAAAATCTAGTAACTATTCAGCTGTATTTGTAATGTCAAATTCCTTCGGTTACTTTCAAGACGAAAAGGATAACTTGCGTATCCTCAAAGAAATATACCGTCTATTAAAAAAAGGTGGTAAGACTCTTCTCGATCTGACAGATCCAGATTATGTAAGACGCAGATTAAAACCATTCTCATGGCATAAAGCGGATAAGGACACTACCGTCTACAGAAACAGAGAAGTAAAGGGTAATCTCATAAGAGCAAGGGAAGTTGTGGTATCAAAAACAAATGGGATTTTAAGAGATGGGTCTTACTGCGAACGCCTATATAATAAAAGAAAAATCCGGCATCTTCTAAAAACTGCCGGATTTAAAGGAATATCTATAAAAAATAACTTATCCTTACACAAAAAACAAAAAGACTACGGTTTTCTCACGCAAAGAATGTTCGTTACTGCCTGCAAATCCTAAAATAAAAGGGCCGGCTTTTTTACAAAGCCAGCCCTTGTTTTTTTATTCGTTAGGATGCTTTTCTAACATTGGTGGCGTGCTCGCCTTTCGGACCTTGCTCAACGTCACATTCAACGTCTTGTCCTTCTTCCAATGTCTTATAGCCATCGCCTGTTATTGCAGAATGATGTACAAAGACATCTTTTCCGTCATCAAGGACGATAAATCCATAACCTTTTTGGTTATTGAACCATTTTACTTTTCCTTTTGCCATAAGCTTACTTCTCCTCCTTTCAAAACCCGCAGCGTTACCGACCTTATACGTAAAAAACCGCAAGGCGTATACCCTCTGCCTTACGGCTGATCGATTCTACTACCTTATCCACTGCGTTACTAAATTAATTATACCTTAACTTATCTAATTGTCAAGGAAAATTTTAAAATTCTAGGTATTCCCCGGCGCAATAGGAGCTTCTCACGTACGGACCACTTAATACATGTAAAAACCCAAGTTCTAGCGCCCGCTTCCTATAGTAATCGAACTTTTCGGGTGTTATATATTCCTTTACGGGATAATGGCTCTTGGTTGGGCGTAAATACTGCCCCATGCTCAAAAAATCACAGCCGGCATCCCTAAGATCTCTGAATGCCTTAAATACCTCTTCCTCAGCCTCTCCTAATC
>JABMRN010000098.1 GCA_013202515.1 Candidatus Omnitrophota bacterium
ATTCAGGCGTGATCTTGGAAGTATCGAAGAAACCTCCCAAGAAATGATGAAGCTGGTCTGCGGATAACAATACATATGAAAAAACTTACCTACCGAAAAGCAGGAGTAGATATAAACAAAGCAAATCGTTTAATAGATAGAATCAAGCCGCTTGTTGCCTCAACGAAAAGAGAAGGTTGGGTTGGAAATATAGGCGCATTTGCCGGATTTTTCAAGCCGAATATGGCAAAATATAAAAAGCCGCTCTTGATAGCTTCTACAGACGGCGTGGGAACAAAGCTTATGATCGCCCAGGCAGCGGATAAGCATGACACCGTAGGCATTGACCTTGTGGCCATGTGCGTTAATGACCTTATAAGCTGTGGTGCCGAGCCTTTATTTTTTCTTGATTACTTCGCCAGTGGAAAATTAAAACCGCATGTGATGTACGAAGCAATGAAAGGCATAGTTAAAGGATGTAAGCTTTCTAATTCTGCATTAATAGGAGGAGAGACTGCAGAGCTTCCCGGAATGTATGCAGATGGCGTATATGATATGGCAGGCTTTTCTTTAGGTGTAGTAGATAAAGATAAAATTATCGACGGTTCGAAGATAAAGGCCGGAGACGTTGTTCTTGGAATACAGTCAAGCGGATTACATTCAAACGGTTATTCGATGGTAAGAAAGGTTTTTTCAAAAAAAGAACTTCTAAAAGGATCGATCGCAAAAGATGTTCTAGAGCCCACCATTATTTATGTAAAACCGATCCTCGATTTAATAAAAAATTTTAAGATAAAGGGCATAGCCAATATTACCGGCGGCGGTTTTTACGACAACATAATAAGGATTTTGCCTAAGGGCGTGGCCGCTGTGATATTTAAAAAAAGTTGGGAGATTCCTAGCATTTTCCAGAAGATTCAGAAGAAGGGCAACGTAGATGATCCAGAGATGCTCAAGACCTTCAACATGGGCATAGGTATGGTTGTGGTTATGTCCCCAAAAGAAATATGGAAGGCAAAAAATATTCTTAAGAAAAGACATAATCTGGCAAGTTGGAGAATCGGAGAGATTGTAAGCGGCAGGCACAGGGTTGAGTTGATAGACCTTTGAGATTGATTTTATGAAGGTGTTAATAATAGGTTCAGGAGGCAGGGAACACGCGCTGGCGTGGAAGATAGCAAAATCAGAGCGTGTAAGCAAGATATTCTGCGCCCCGGGAAATGCCGGCACTTCCGAGGTAGGCGAAAACGTCAATATCAAGATTGATGATCTTAGTGGGCTTCTTGATTTTGCCAAAAGGGAAAAAATAGACCTAACCTGTGTTGGGCCAGAGATACCCCTTGTTATGGGCATAACGGATTTATTTATTGCTAACGGCTTGAAGATATTTGGTCCGTCCAAGGATGCGGCACTTCTTGAAGGAAGCAAGATTTACGCAAAACGTATCATGAAAAAATACGCTGTTCCCACCGCAGATTTTGAAGAATTTATTGACCCAAAAAAGGCCTGTGAATATGCAGAATCTAAAGGGCTTCCGCTTGTAGTAAAGGCAGACGGACTTTGTGCTGGAAAAGGCGTTAGTGTCTGCCGTACGCTTGAAGAGGCCAAGAGAGCTATTACAGATGCGTTGGTTAAAGGCCTTTTCGGGGATGCCGGAAAAAGGATAATAGTCGAGGATTGTCTCGAAGGAGAAGAGGCATCAATACTGGTTATCACAGACGGAAAAAATATAGTACCCCTTGCCTCGAGCCAGGATCATAAGAGGATCTTTGACCAAGACAAGGGCCCGAATACCGGAGGTATGGGCGCTTATTCCCCGGCACCTGTTATAACAAAAACACTTTTTGATAAGATAATGAATGAAGTCATACATCCCGTGATTTCGGGGATGGAAAAAGAAGGCAATCCCTATAAGGGGGTTCTTTACGCAGGGATAATGGTAACCGATAAGGGCCCCCAGGTTCTTGAATTTAACGTAAGATTCGGTGATCCAGAAACCCAAGCGATGCTCCCGAGAATGAAAAGCGATTTGGTAGATCTAATGGAATGTTCGATTTCAAACCGGATACTTGAGAAGGCAATAAAATGGGATGAAAGGACCTGTGTCTCGGTCGTGCTTGCTTCAAGGGGATACCCGGGCACCTACGAAAAAGGGAAGG
>JABMRN010000099.1 GCA_013202515.1 Candidatus Omnitrophota bacterium
GGTTTGAAAGAATCGGGAACTAATGCAGCTCTTGTCCTTACGGGAAACGTTGATCCTCATAACGATAAAGCAAAACAATATTATGATTACCTTGTCAAGTTAGCCGAAGATTTTGGTGTGAGTGACAGAGTTATTTTTGCGCCTCAACAGGAAGAATTTAACGGAAGACTTCTAAACTATAATGAGGCGGTCAATCTTTATAAACTTACTGATTTTTTACTTTTTACCAGCAGTAATGAAGGTTTTGGTTTGCCTGTGTTAGAAGCAGGATTCCTAAGAAAGCCCGTTGTTTGCTCCGATATCCCTGCGTTTTTAGAGCTACTGGATGAGGATACCGCTTTGATTCTTGATACAAACAAAGACCCCATAATACTGGCGAAAAGTGTCAAAGAATATTTATCAAATAATGAATTAGCCGAAAGAAATGCCAGAAACCTGCATCAAAAAGTAATTGAACACTATACTTGGAACAAAGTATTCTTTGGAAAAATAGTTCCGTTCCTTACAAAGAAAAAGGCACAAATTGGTAATTATTCGATACGTAAGCAGCTCTCAGTGTCCCTGGTCCCGACAATAGCCGGAATAACAGCTATGTTCATTCTTGCTGCTTTCGGGATACACGGAGGCTTTGACGTTGGTTTGGCAAGGCTTGTGACAGAAATAACAGGATTTTTGGGTGTTATTACTTTAATTGGAGTTGTATTTACTAAGTTCGTTTACCCGAGGTTGAAAGAGTCAAGGAAGGAGTATGTAAAAGAAGCGACTCCGGAATCCGAAAGAAAAAGAACTAAAAAACTTTATACGATTCTTAAAATAATAGGGGGAAGTTATGCGCTGGGTGCGTTTGGCTATTTTGCGTTCCGCAGCTCAACAGCATTGGCTCCGTTGGCTACGGTAGCTATAGGTGTGGTAGAAAAGTACTTCATTCTTTTCATGGGAGGGTTTAACGCAATCGGCAACATTATCTCTCAGCGAATAAATACGAAAAGTTTTAAAAAACTGAATTGGGGACAAGTCGGAGCGGCTTTTGCCTTAGGTCTCTTTTTAGGATTTTTGTTTGATAAGGTATACACCTTATGGGCAACTCTTTTTCCGTATAATGCCACTTTCTTTGGTAAGGCTTCAAGAGCACTCATGGATCCTTTCTTAGGTGGTTGGCTTTGCGTGTCTATCATGTCTAGTTATTATGAATTATTTGAAAGATACCAGCAAAGCGGGTGGAGGGCTATGCTAAAAAGCCAGACGTGGAAAGAAGTGAAGCGTAAAACGTCTCTGGAGAACTGGAAGATCCCAAATATGATAACGATCATCTGGGGATTCTTCGCATTGGTTCAGTATTTCAACCTCAATACCGGATCAGCGGCGCAGATGGTGGGCATAATAGCCGCGGTTGATTTTCCGTTTTTCGTTGTTTTAAACATATTTACCACACCTAAGGTAACTAAAGATCGGATATTTGAAAAATTAAGAGGCCCTCGAGGCGGATTTATCTCGTTTCCTTTCTTCCGAAGAGGCAAGGAAGAAAAAGGAATTATTTTTAAATCAAAGTTCAACAAGGATACGAGAAAAGAAATCAGAGAAGCCTTCGAAGGTAACTGGCAGGGTTCATATAGAGATGTCAAAAGCCTCAAAGTCCGATATGCCGGTAAAGGGAGAAAAGACATTCGCTTTATATTTACACTGAATAATGGACTTACTTTTTCGCGCACACTCAAACGCTTCTCGCGAGAAGCGCCAATAACACCTTCAACGCTAGACAAGTTATTCAGTTCCGGAAGGCAATATGCTGTATGGAGACGCAGGACGATCATGGGCGCGGCCGCAACCGCTGTTCTCGGGATTATCGGAGTTAGAATTGGTGTTGCGCAACGTAAGAAAAATATACAGGAGAAAATTCATATATTCTTGAGTAGACATGCATTAAAAGAAGATTTCGAAACATTTTCCAAAACAATGCAAAGAGCTATCGATCAAGCCCACGCGAAGGGAAAAAGGGTATATTTTATTCAGGAATCGAATGAATCAAGTATGCCACCAAAAGACGCAATTCATAAAAAGGCAAGGTCTTTTGACGAATGGTTGCGGGAAATAAAACGCTATCCAGGTGCGGTCGAGCAATATTTAGGCAGAAACCGAGCCAAGGAGCAGGGGTTGCTTGATGAAATACGAAGAACAGGTAAGGTGCCGGAGTTTAAAGGACTTTTCAGTCAATATAGGAAGGTAGTGTTTAATTTCTTCGCGCAAAACAGGACTAAGATACACAGAATAATTCCCTCGGATTTCAATTTGCCTGCATACACGGCTTGGGTAGAGGTGGATAAATTGCGCGACGAGGCAAAAACACATTTCTACAAAGGACAATTTGATGCAATGTTAACTGCGATGGAATGCTCTTGGTGGAAACGCGTAGAAGCCACAGAGCACCAGGATGAGGATATAACGCGGCAAATAAGGAGCATACTTGCTGCTGACGAAGACGCTGTTATTGTAAGCCTCTTTGGTAGAAATCACCGGGGAATCGCAAGAAAACTGGGGGTGAAACCCGACCATTACGACATGACCAGCATCAAGGAGGGCAGGGATCTTATCGCCCTCCAATATGAGGATGGCGCTTCTAAAAGTGAAACGGAAAGGAAATTGCGAGAAGAGTTACCAAGAGACTTTTTGTATGTAATGCTGGATGGACTTTTGCGCGCCGGCGGGCGAGACGCAAAGTTTTCCATGGACAAGGCAGATGAGATACGTAATCGCGTTACAGCAGAGCATGTGAAAGAAATATCAGAAGAAATGGGAAAAATAGAAGCAGTAAACTTAAGTGACCTCGACCGTATAATTGCATTAGCAATTGTGCTCCATAAGAAAGAAATAATAACGCGGGAAGAATTGGATCTCCTTACAGGGCCCTTCAAAAAAAATAGAAACAGATTATACAATTTAATAGCCGCTTCAATCGGGACAGTTCAACTCCTAAGCTCGTCACTTGCGTCTCCCGAAGAAGGTTCTAATGTAGAAAATACCAATACCCCTAACCCGGCCGAAAGCGGAAAACAGCCCTCCGTAACTCAAAACGGGGGAAAGGGTTTCGGCGATGAGAAACGTCCCCATCGCA
>JABMRN010000100.1 GCA_013202515.1 Candidatus Omnitrophota bacterium
ATAATGAATCTCGCGCGTGGGAAACATATCTTCTAGATTACGCCTCATATCTTAGGGGGCAATTGCCGGCGATGAAATACTTCTTGGAGATATAGACTCTTACCTTGACGGCGGAACGACTTCTTTTGGGCAGGAAGTGCCCGGTATAAACAACCAGCTTGAGGATAACAAGGGCTATCTAGCGGAAAACCAGGGCTATTTGGACGCGAATACAGGATACACAACCCTTAATGAGCAGCATCCTGAAGAAGCGCTTGAAGAATATACAATAATGGACCCTAACACAGGGGAACTTACGACAATTGTTGTACAGGAATCCGTGGACGACTATACAGGTATCCTGGATTCTTTGGAGGCTCAAAGAGAAGATCTTTTAGGGGCGCAGGCAGGTCTTCTTAACCAGCAGGGAGAGCTTCAAGGGTGGAAAGCCGATCTCGAAGATTCGGAAACCGAAGTAAGAGACAATCTTCAGATTAAAAGAGATTCTCTCGAAGAGACGCTAAACGCATATGACAGAACCGTGATAGAACATGCAAGGCAGGAAAGGATACTAGGAGATTTAAGGGACGTAGAAAGACGGCAAATTTTAGGCGCAAACTGGGAAGTAACGGCAAAACTAAGAGTGAAAAAAGTTGCACAGGCAATAGCTACTGCAATGGATAAAAGCGAGGCTATCCGTCAGGAGGATATCAAATTACGGGAAAACCTATATGAAGAATATATCGAAATACAGGCATTTGAGGGCCTTACGCGGATAATCGAAATGCAAATTGCAAAGCGTACCATGCTTGGGGAAGAAGGCGCCCGAAGAGCCCTCGGTTCCCGGGATAGAAATGCCATAGAAACAAGAGTAACTGTAAACGAAAGAGACATTGCCAGGAGAATCGAGCGCCTTGATGCATTAAAGAAAGAAATAGAAAGGCGAAAGCTTACCGGATTCAGAAAGCAAGGCTACCTGGTAAAGAGAGGCCTCGTAGAGCTTACGGACGAAGAAAAGAACGAGGTTGACACGGCATTTATCGATGAAAACATGGCTCCGGAAGTTTATGATGCCTTTATGAGCGGGTTCATAGAAATAGATTCAAGTAACTGGCCCGAAGTAAAAAGAAAGCTTCTTGACGCGCGTTCCGCGTGGGTTGACTTACACGAAGACACCTGGTGGGGCCAACTTCTTACTAACCCCATGCTTTCGGCAACTATCTCAAACAAAGAGTTAAAACCTTATTACATGGCGCGAATTCTTGGTTTTGGCTGGTACAGGGGCAGATGGGCAGATGTTATGGGAATGCAGCTTGACCTTAACGGAAAAAGAGACCTTACAGCAGCCGAAGTCCAGAAGCTTGAAAACGCCTTCGACGGATTCTTAAGTGCCGCATCACAATTTTTAAACGCGAAAAATTCCGCCTCTGCCGCGGCGCAGGTAGCGCGGGAAGCAGCCGGAAGAAAAGAATCATTATGGAAGACTGCCCAGGAAACCGACATGCTTCAGATAAAAGCCGAATATGACACGGAAGCCGAAGCCTTAGGGGCCGAGATAAGCGCTACCAAAGAAGCCCGGCTTGCTATGATGCGCGCTCTGGTAAGGCTTGAGGGAATTGGCGTAAATCCGGAAGACATAGAAAAAGCCCTCTTAAAAGCCAGCGAAGACACTCAGGCCGACAGAAGGGTTAAAAAAGATTTTAAGAAAATCGAAAGCCGAAAACAAAGAGTACTCGAACGAGCCGGAGAAGCGGAAGAAGGCATTGTTTTACCGGGAGTTCCATGGGAAAAGCCCTACGCAAAAATCGATATAAGTCCGATAGAATTTAATACGGATGCGACAAATCTATTAAATACGATACTCGGAGAAGGCGCTTATAACGAGCAGGACCTTAAGGACACGGCAGGATTTTTGGCTTACATGGTTAATGTGCGCGGCGAAAACACGCAATCAATGCATGTTATTACAGAAGGGATGATACAATTTGCCTCGGAGCTCAAAGAACCTTTCGCCGAAATGGGTGCAAATGACGGAATTGCGATAAACAAGCTTCTTCCGGAATCTGATGAGCGCTTCCCTTCGGCTTACGACCCGACAAAAACAATATCTTTTGGTCGGTATCTCGGGCTACTTTATTACCTGGAAGCCAATGCGCATTATCTTGTTGTTACAAAAGAGACCACAAATTTAGATGAAGCAAGAAAACTATCAGGAGGAGAGGCTTCGCGTATAATCGAGGCGCTCAAATCACGCGAAAACGGAATGCGTGACGAAAGGTATTTAAAAGAAAAGGAAGCAAGAAATGACCAGGCTGGTTTTACTGAAACGCGGGACTGGTGGAACGATATGATTTTATGGGGAAATCCTATAATGGAAAATGCCCTGGGTAAGGATCTTAGCGTAAACCCGGCAAATTCTCGTCATAGAGTATTAAACTCAATGCCAGGGACTTACTCAAGGCTTCACCTGTATGATATGCCCGGCGAAATCGTAAGCTCCATATTTAACGGAGCATTTCCTGTTTACCTTGAGCAAACAAAAAAATTGCTCGAGAATTTACCCGAAGAAAAAAGTAATTATGTAAAATTCCTGGAAAAACGCCGCGACAGGCTGCAAAGCATACTTACGGCCGCTCTGGGTAATAAACCGCTTTCTGAAAATGACCGGGCTTATACACAAGAGCTTCTTCTTAAAAATATACGCCTTTCAAGAAGCGATGTCGAGAATATTCTGAAAGACAACGCGAAACTCACCGAAGAAATAACCGCTGTGATCAGCTGGACAGTATCGCAAATAAATGCCCAGCGGGAAGCCGATAAAGACGCCCTCCCTGTAAACAAAACCCTTTCTTTAATGAGCGTAGCCATATCCTACGCGCGCGCCGAAAACACAACCCCGGAAAACATGAACGAAACACTCCTTCGCGAAGCAGGCGCGATAAACGTAATATACGAAAAAGCTTCTGCTTTATCAAAAATACCGAATGCTCCGCAAAATATAGATTTATACAAAACAGTTTTTAGTACTTATAATGACGCCGAAGCAAGGGAAACCCTCGTAAACGTCATCAAGGCCGACCAGGAAAAAACATCAGAAGTCTGGGAAGCGGCAGTTTCGCCGGATGGCACTTTCACGTTTGATAAGCTTTTCTCTTATGAATACGACGAAAAGGGCAGGCTCAAGAAAACAACCTACGAAAGAACAGGCTATACCTCAACCGCATCCGAGTGGGACAAGGAAAACTGCCCTACATTAGAGGAAATCCGCACTCCGACAAACTCGCTTTACGGTATTTTTAGAAACACATCATTCTATGAAAATAATAAGCCTAAAACAGTGGAAGAAGTTGATGCAGACGATAACATAATAAAACACATAGAAACATTTGAATCAGGCAGGCCTCACAGGGTTACAGAAGGTAAAATCGTATATTCGTACGACGATACCGAATATGGCGAAATCGATAAAGTAACCGGAAAACACATAGGCCGTGTTATTGAAATGATCACTCTCGACAACCAACATATAGCGGATATCGGCTATAGAGTAGAAGAGGGCTATGATGAAAGTCTTATTTACACTTCTTATACCAAGGATAGGGCAGTGCTGGAAAAAACAGGCCTTGAGGCAGATGTTCTTGGCAGAATTTTTGTTGCGAAAAAGTCATCCCCAAAATTTGCCATAGAAGAAGTAAAAGGCGTTAATGTGAAAGATGGCAAAGTAGAGGGCGAGAAGGAGATAATCAATTACTTTAGAAGAGTCGGCGATTATATATATGTAGTTAAAAAAGATGCACCAATAAGTGCAAAAGCTACCTATTACGGAAGGCACATCACAAATAAAGCTCTCGAGGTAAAAGGAGAAGGAACCTGGGACGGAGAATCATTGTCAATTGATTCAATCGAAGAATATTATGTATCATCAATTATTACCGCGGATAAATACAAAGACAATTTCGAAGTAAAAGCATATAAGTCACAAGAAGACATGAAAACAAACAAGATAGACAGGATATCGTATAAACTTGGGATAAACACCAAAGAAAGAGCCGTTATCACGGCAATTGTTAAGGATAACCAAGCCCTTGGTAAAGAAACAAACGAAGATTTGCTTAATGCATTGTTCAATGCACAGGTTATTAATGATCTCACTGAAGAAGACATCACCCTAGTTATAAACAGGGGAGCGAGATTTGCCGAGATTATAAACAACTATCACGCAATCGATCTTGACGACAAAGATTCTTTAAGCGATTTCATATGGTGGACAGCTAAAGTAATAAAAGGAACTGTACCGAATGCAGAATATAAAGGCGATATGAACGCACTTCACGGCGCAATGATAAGAGTTTCGAGATGGGATGAAGTAAGGGAGACAATCGATTTTGTATTAAAGTATGATAAAAAAGGAAAAGAAGAAGATCTTACACTCGGAAATATCTACAGGCTAATTTATTCAACAGCAAAGACAATGATAGAAGGAGAGATGAGCGAGGAAGAGGCAAAGGAACTCTTGAAACAACAGCTCGACATGGCGAGAAGCAGCTACTTTATAATTACAGGTGAGAAACCCGAAAATTATAAACCGCTTACAGAAGAAGAGAAAGGCACGCTAGATGCGCTTCTTGATAAGCGAACAGTCGGTGGGCTATTCTCAATTTTAGCCATAAGCGCATTCATGGCATATCTTGCACGCAAAAGAAGACAAAGATCAAGACAGGCAATGCCCCGCGCACCTGCAGTAAGACCTGCCGCAGAACCCGCCCCAGAACCAGAGCCCACAGAAGAAAGAGAAGCCCCCTCCATCCAGCAAAGATTCTTCGAAGAACAAATTACACGCAGCGCGCAGAATCTCTTATCCTTAAAAGAGCGCGTTGAAGGTGTTCTCAAAAATGCGATAGGCATAAAAGAAGAAAAGCACACGATAAAGCAATGGTTTCAAGGCCTTTATAAAAATCCGATCTATAGTTATAGCAGAAACAATGAACAAACAATAGCGCAAAGTATTATAGAAAGTTGTCGAGACATAAGAAGAGCGTTAGATAGCGCAGAAGAAGTAAATGCTAAACTAGTGAATATAACAAATGAAGAAAGAAAAACGCTTGAGAATGATCTTGTGCGCCTTTCAGAACTCCTTGACTTCAAGAGTGAGGATTCTATTTCTAGTATTCAGAATATGTTTAATTTGCGCACGCGAGAAGACGGGAAAGTAAAAGACGCAGATGACAGGGGGAGCGACAAAAACAATTTGTTAAGCGTATTGAACGAGACAAAAACAATTCTTGAGAAAGTTGATAATGTATTGAGAGCAAACAATGTTCCGGAATATAGAATAAACAACGACTATACATTAAGGGAACTCATATCTACTTTAGAAGAGAGTATTCAGAATGAATCTCCGCTTGGCGTAGAAATTTTGGCTTTTGATGCAAGAAATATGAAACCTATTGGCGTGCTTGCGAAGATTGCCAATCAGATTTTCTTTGCAACAGCAGGTTCCGAAATCATAGAAAATTTACCTGTCCAACAGTCATTCGGGCCTCCGGGGCACTATTTAAGCAAACGCCTCATGCATAAGGATTTAAGGACAGCTATTGATATAGCAGAAAAAGAAGCGCAAGCCGTTGTTAATGGAGCGCATATCTCACAGCTTGAGGCAATGCTTGATAGTAAATCAAAAGATTCTTTGGTTAAACGCATCAAGGCATTTAAAAGGAATAGTGCGAGAAAAAATAGAGAAGATGCCCTCGATGCCTTGAGTGCTTTAAGTAACTTGGCCGCATCAGTATTGCAGTCTCCTCAGTCAGAGCAACTTTCGGAGGATAAGATAAAACGCGTCATATCTGTTATAGAAAGCAGAGAAGGCTCGCACAGAGATCTTTTACTTACTGCTCTCAATGGAGAACCTATAGATATAAGCAGAACTGAAGAAGGTCAGAGAAAAACGGAGAAAAGAAGATTTAACATAAAAATAATTCATTCCGAATCCGATTTAGGATTTTACAGAGATCCAGACAACAAAACGCGACCGGTGTATGAATTTGTTACTTTTGAAGAACAAGATGACGTACTCATAGCGAATATAAATATAACCTATCAATTTTTGCTTGAAGCATCTGACCATATGCTTGCACAGAACATTATACATCCTATATTGGAGTTGGGTGCAGAACTCAATCATAGCGATGCTGTTCAGGAAGAAAGAATATACAATTCTGAAGAGACGCGCGAAAATCCTATAAGCGACCTAAATTATTTCATACTAGAACATGCAATCAGAGATAAAGATATACAATATCTAACAAGCCTGCTAAAACCCCATCCGAGGGACATAGGAGGACATTTTAGAAATTCTGTTCTTCAAATGTTGCTGAGTGCAAAAGAATTTGACGGAATCAAAGCATATGCAGATTACTTAGCTACTTACACCACTCCTATGCACGAAAGAAAATTGCAAGAGCTACAGGAAAGAAGTGAACAGCTCAGAATATTAACAGAAAATAATATTGAGCTAAGAAAGACAAATAGTAAATTAAGAAATATTCGAAAAGCACAAAAAAGATTGCAAGAAAGAGTGGTTGGCCATCCAGGCAACAGGAGATTAGAGCAGAGATTAAGAAGCACCATTATCAAAAGGAGAGCGTTACAAGATAGCAAGAAAGACATTTTAAAGAAAATCAGAAATTCTTCCGATAAACTAGAAAATTATTTAAAAGACATGAATGTGGAACTACGAGATCTATCTTATGCTGATAAAATAGAAGTTTTCAAGAGACTAAAAAAAGATACTAACGCCCAAACAAAAGCACTTGTAGATAATATATATGAATTCCGCAAAAAGCACATAGAATTTATTCTTAATAGATTGAGTCAAGTGGCAGAAAAGACTGAAATGGATGAGAATATAGAAAAATCAGCTCACATAGCCCTTGGCAGATTATCTAGAAGACGCATGCAAGCCACCATTAAAACCGCAGTTGTCAGTGCACTTCTTTTAAGCTTAACAGGGTGCTCAGCATTTGCTGCTTCTAATTTAACAGGATTATTGCCACTTCTAGCACTTTTAGTTATCCTCATTGGCACGCCTTTAATAGTTGGGTCAATTATTCTTAAGGAGCACATAATTAAAAGAGATAATGAAATTCGAACAAAAGAAGAAATAAGAGGCAATCTGGAAAAAGCTTTAGAACTACTAGAAGAGCTTAAAGAAAGAGCTGATGACGCTAATCTGTTAAAAAGAATGGCAGAATATATCGAAAAAGCTGACAACCCAGAGATTAGAAGATTTATATCAAGCACAATGACATTAATTGAGGAAGTTTTTAAAGAATATCGTCCTAGATTCGATGCGTTATTCTACAGAGATGATCTATTTGCAATATTTGCACCTTATGTAAAAAAGAAACATTCATCATCATATGCATTTCGACTGTTGGGAAAAATTTCGGTTTCTCCATATGATAATAGATGGACAAAACTTTTTTCCATTGAAGAAGCTGAAAATATACGTGGCAACACGAATAGATATCATATGGACATAATCGAAAAATTTGGTGGAAAAGAATATAATTACTGGGAGTTACCAAATCAGCAATATATAGAATGGGTAGAAAAGAGAATTACACTACAAGGAGGAACCCCTTTTAGTACATCCGCTAAAGAAGAAATAGCCAACCTCTTTACAGATATGAAAGGAAAAAAAATGCGTTTAGACTATGCAAAACGCATTGCCATACCTGCCTTAATGCTAGCATCTATTGAAAATCCCGACAGATTACAGGAATCAATACATGTAGCTAGAAACCTTGTTAATAGTGGAATTCAATGCTGCGACGCCATGGAGCTAGCTTTTACAGCAGTAATAAGAGAAACGAAAGACAATCGCAAGCTGTTCCATAATGCTATGAGTAATGTCTTATATGCCGAAGAAGCTTGGAATAAAAGAAATA
>JABMRN010000101.1 GCA_013202515.1 Candidatus Omnitrophota bacterium
CATAAAATGTCAGCAACCAGAATACAACGCCGTAAAAGGATGGAACAACCCAAAAAAAACCATGATAATGGCCGGTTCCAGACGCAAACGCAAAAATTATAAATCCGACGGCAACCGTTACGGGATAGGTTCCGATATTTTTTAAAATTAAGAATAAGACCAGACCGGCGAGAAAGATGCCAATATAAAAATTATACTGAAACATCTTTTCAGCGGAAATATCGATCAAAGAGGCAAGCTTTCCCAAAGCCATCGCAGAGGTGATTCCATAAAACGTATAAAAATCCCTTACACACTCATCCGGTACTTTACCATTCTGCCCCAAACGCACATTGCGATACTTATCTGTTATGTCATGTAACCCTGCCTTTCTGAATAAGCTGTGGTCTTTAAAATAAGCAATACGGGAGATGTACCCATCACTATCACCCAAGCCAAGCGGTCCATAATGGTTATACCATCGAAAATAAATACTATAGAATTGGCTAAAAAGAAAAAAACAAAATGCAGCAACTACGACAATTCTACACAGAATATTTCTTCTCCCAATACCCTGTGTATTTAAACTATGCTTTTGTTTATTCACCTTTTGACCTACTTCCCAAGCACACATGATAATTCGAGATTCCTATCGTTTTAGGTACGAAGCCGCTTTACTGAAGACAAGATCCTTGGCAATATACGCAGCGCGCAAATACCGGAAAACATCATCCTTTGAATTAATCATTAAAGCAGCTCTTCTGAACGTCTTCGGATGTGTATAGAAACGCCTGTAAGCCTTCCTGTAAAGCTGAATCATTTTTTCTTTCCCTAAGAGAGGATTGATATACACAGGGTTATCGTAATCGATAGACAAAAAATCCTCCCATTTGTAATTTTCTCTAATCTCGCCAGTCTCCTTGCATGTTTTGAACAATTCCGATCCTGGATAAGGGGTAGGAAGAAAGAACAAAGCGATATCTGGGCACATATCAATAGCGTATTTTATTGTACGCAGAACCATCTGTTCGTCTTCACCAGGCAGGCATAGAATGAACGTCGCCTGTACCGATAATCCCATCCGTTTAACGAGACGAACCATCTTCATATTATACTCCGGAGAAATCTTACCACCTTTGTTGATAATGTTGAGAGATCTTTGATTTGCTGATTCTATCCCAAAGCTCACTTGCCAGCATCCTGCCTCTTTCATCCTCACCAAAAGACCTTCATCTATACAATCGGTTCTTGTAATACATGACCATTCCAGACCAAGTTCGGCATCAATCATTCCATTCAGCAATTGCACCGTATACTGCCTGTTCAAGGTAAAAGTGCTATCAAGGAATAGGATACTCTTGGCATTATACTGTTCTTTCAGATATACTAAATCTTCAATCACCCTTTTTGCTGGCACCCACCTGGCCTGTTTACCTAAAACAACGTGCACCTGACAAAATGAGCATGAGAATGGGCATCCTCTCGAAGCAATATATGCAAGGCACGGCTTTTTCTTATAATAATTTATGGTTGGAGTGTAATGGCTAAGGCTAACATCTGTTCTCACAAAACTCGGCAACTTACCCAGATCTTCGATATGCCGTCTTCGTTTCGTAATAACAATTTCACCATTATGTCGAAACCCAATTCCCTTTATCTTCTTGGCCTTCTCCCATTGTTTTGCCTTTATGACCTCAATTAACTGTTTAAATGTCTCTTCCCCTTCTCCAATTACGACAAAGTCGGCTTCTCTGCACTCTTCCAATGTCCTTTCTGGCAATGAAGAGGGATGCACTCCACCAAGGACGATAACACAATCTCGCCTTATCTTTTTGATCGCAGCCGCACACTCAAAACTAACTGCAGCTGAATTTGTAAAGACCTGAATGCCGACAATATTGAATCGACCGCCGAAAACAGCGTCCATAAACGCCACTCTATTTCGGTAAAGCATACCATCAATAACTGTTACTTTATGTCCCAAGCTATCAAGATAGGCTTTAATCATAAGAATTCCCAGAGGAGCCCCAACTGTGCCTTGAGACTTAATTGAACCCCAACTGCCGCTTCTATCCACCCAAGGTCTTACTAAACCTATTCTAATGGAATTATCTACTGCTTCCATTTTTGTATGATTAACTGCCAACCCCCCCTTACC
>JABMRN010000102.1 GCA_013202515.1 Candidatus Omnitrophota bacterium
AGAGCAAGCGGGGTTGAGAAGGCTCTATAAAAACACAAAGGTTGAAACTGGTTGATAAAGAGATCAATCGGATAAGGTTGTGGCGTAATGAACACGCTCTATGAAGCCAAGCTTTTGACCCTAGAAGCTGTTTTCGCTGTTTTAGTGGTTTACGACTAAGACGTGCTACCTACGGTTAGCCTACTGCAGTAGGCTTTAACTATGGGGTAAGTGGAAAGCTAGGGTTGATTCTAGGAGCTGGGTGGAATTAGACATGACGGGAGTTACGAGACTCCATGTCCCACTATGGATGATCAAAATCGTAGCAGGTAGAAATCCTGCCAATCTTATCCCTCGTCTTTATAATCAATCAGGCTTGAGCAAAAAGGAAGGTGGAAGATGAACATAGTAAAAGTATTTCCTATCATTGAAGAAGGCGAATATCGAGATGGAGAATATCGTATACCAATGGCAAAGCTAGAAGGCGGTCAGCTAGTAAACTTTCATAAATACTTCTGTGATAAATCTAACGCTGAAAAGTGGCTAATATTTTATTTTGACTCTACTATTCGCCAACTCAAAGACAAGCTACATCAAAGAAGTATACAACTTTCTGACTTAAAAAGCAAAACTATTGCATCAAAAGGTAGAAAATTTAGATGGATTGTAGAATTTTCTGTTGATAAAACTTGGGTTGCCGATGGTTTTGACTTAACTGAAAATAGAGCTTTAAGTATGCTCTCTAATGATTTGCAGTCTGCTTATATCGACACAGAGTTAGAAGTAAAAATTTTAAAAAGCCCAAACAAACAAGAAATTTTGAAAGAACAGGGATATTAAACCTAACTAACACGCCTCACAAGGCATAGCCGCTCGGGCCTGATTGACGGGACATTGGTATGTATCAGGTGGTAAAAAGTAAAGGAGGATAGGCATTATGTATACACAAACAAACTATAAAACAAAAAAGGCTTTAAAAGAGGCAGTAACGAGAGGTGAAAAAGTAAAGTATTTTCAACCGGGGCCCTTTGGCGGGAATGAGCCGAAAGATGGGGGCTTTTGTTGTGAGGGGCCGCACTACCCCGAACCGCATAGATGGTACGCAAGCTGTGTGGCTAAAGATGACTGTATTGTTGAGGTTTCGTAAAGAAAGGGAGGTGGGTTACAATGGAAAACAAACTAAAAAATGTAAAGTCATGTGAGACGGTCGAGAGCCTCGGGGCCCTCGGAATAGGGGAGCTGGTTTACGACATCGGCTGCAGAGGCGGGAGCCTCGGGTTCTACGGCTCGGACGTCGCGGAGTTCGCAGGGTGCAGCGAGTCAGATCTGCCTGGGAAGTATGGTTGTTATTGCAACTACCTCGGAGGTGGAGTGAGGGGGGCCGTGGTGGCGAGCGGCTATAGCGGAAAAGTCGGCGCAAAGGCGGCCAAATTGCTGGACGCGATTGCCGAGGCCTGCAAGACCGCGTACGTCAACGCGGAAAACGGGTTGAATGACGAGGTTTATGAGGACGGAGACATCAACTGGGATGCGCTTGCGACCCAGTCGGCGAGAAAGTCCGGCATGGTATCGGCGTACTAGAGGGAGAGAAAGGAATGGGCCTATGCGCGTATATTTAATAGTAGGAGGTATTAAAGATGAAAAATGTAAGCAATAAGAATGCGGGGTGGAGCGTGGAGCACTGCGAGGCCTTCAAGGGCAGTAATACATACGGGCAGCACGAACACAATGGGGTCTACAAGGCGTACTCGTACGGAAGCCATTTCCCGATTTACGCCTTCAAGGAGGGCAGGTGGTATCGTAACACCGACAAGTATAGTCCGTCGACCTCTAAGCACCAGGGGCAGTTGAAGCCCTTTGCTAGTGAGTTTATCGGGCTTGATACGGCTGGAATGAAGGCGCTATAAAACTTAAATGGAGGGCAATATAATGGCCAAAAAACGGAGAGGCTTTATCAAAAACATGGCGGAGTTTGTCCGCGGTATCGCGGAAAGGGTGCTGGCGGAGGACGAGGGCGGGGTCTGGAGGACGATTAAGGGCAGTCCGGTGTTCATAAAGGACGGGCAATCGGTAAACGACGCGCTGAGGGAAAAGTTCGGAAAAAAGGGCAAGGGGATTTCGCCCAGCAAGGCCTCGCGCCTGACTGCCCTGATAGAGAAGAAGGGTGGGTTCAGCTACCAGCCGAACTTCCACACTTCCCCGAAGGACGGATACATGGTGTCCCCGTATAAGGACCGGGAGAAGGTTGTGTCGACAAAGGGCATAACCCCGAATAATCTGGTGGACTACGTGCTTGATAACCAGGATTTATTCCAAAATCGCGACCACTATTTCGGGGCCTGGAAAGATGAGGACAGCGTTTATTTTGACGTAAGCGTGAAACATGAGGACAAAGAGACCGCATTTATCTATGCGAAAAAACACGAGCAGTTGGCGATTTATGACATAAAGAATAACGACTCGATTTATCTGGAAAAAGAGGGGGTAGTTTAGATGGAAAACAATAAGCCAAAATTATTATTGAGCAGACCAAAGGATGAGTCTTTCGGGGCCTTCAAGGAGTGGATTAAGGACATGGCGTCGCACCTGGGTATCGCTGGCGAGGCGGACGAGGAGAAGCTGCGGAAGGGCTGGGAAAAATTCTGGGGTAAATAAAATTAAATGAACTTTAAGTACCCACTATTAAACTTGATAAATCTGCCCGCGCAAACCGTCGGCAATATGTCCATCGTTCAGGATCCATATCCGCCTGGGAGAGAGTTCACCGTCGTCTCCGTTCGGACGGCCTTCATGACCGGGCAGAAGCGGGCCAAGACTGTCTCTAAAACACCGGGCGTTATCCATAAGCTTATGGAAAAAGAGATGGGTACGTGGATGTCCGATTTGCCCTGCGAGATTTACCAGCACGCGGAGTTTGTTCCGAACTTAATAGGCCGGGTTCTGGTAGGTGGTCTCGGTCTGGGGCTAATCCTCAAGATGATGGAGATGAACCCGATGGTGACCTCTGCTGTAGTGGTCGAAAAAAATAAAGACGTGATAGAGTTAATCCAGCCCCATTTAAGTGTTCGGTATCCAATAGAAGTGGTTAATCAAGATCTTTTCCAATATCTCCGCGATTGTAAAAAGAATGGGCAATTATTCAATTCAGCCTATTATGACATCTGGACGTCAGACAGTGGTGGTAATTGGTATGAGTATATAGAGCCATTGCGCAAGCTTTCGAAAGGTATTATACCCCAGAAGGGTGTACACTGCTGGCAGGAAGACGTCATTTCGGCCCAACGTTGGAAATAAAAAGGAGGAATTAAGCTATGAGATTAATTTTATCAGTAATTTTAAGCTTGATAGTCTTAGCTTTAATAACTTCGAACGATTGTTTCGCCCAACAAAATTCTCTACAAAAGATCGATAACGGGATTAAACTATCTGAACACTTCGCTCAGCGTGAGCTTGCTTGTTCATGCTGTGGAGAAACAAGAGTGAATTTTATGCTAATAATAAAGTTAGAGGAATTACGAGAAAGGCTCAATGCGCCTATTATAATAACATCTGGCTATCGTTGCCCGCTGCACAATAAGGCGGTAGGCGGGGTTAAGAATAGCCAGCATTTATACGGTAATGCCGTCGATATTAAGGTAGAGGGCTATTCGCCGACAGAGGTTTCCGAGATAGCCAAAGAAATGGGGTTTACGTTCACGAAAGTATATTCGACGTGGGTACATGTAGATATTCGTTAAGAGGCTAAAGAAGGAAATTTAAAATGAATAAGCAAGGATTAAGCCATTGCGGTGGAATTTGTAATGAGAATTCGGCCGTGATAAAGCTCTATAATCCTAGTAAATTAAACGTGAACCAGGTAAGTGGGCCTATTTTATTTAAACGGATAGCGTATTGTATAAATCACGGGTGTGGGTGGAGACAAAACTATCCAGATATTCAGATGGATGTAGCTGCCGCAACGAACGCTAAGCCTCGTAGCATTGACTCTTACCTTCGCCGAGTACAGAAAAGATTCCCTGGGATTCATGTTCGCATGTTCTGGAAAATTTGGATAGGCCTTGATGTGCCTAACTTTGAGTCTTATTTAAAGGAGCTAAAAAGAGTAATTAGACAGCCTAAGGAGAGTGTCCAATCGAAAACAAAATAGAATATATGGTTTTAAAAAATGAGCTTGAACTAATTAGTGACTTGACTATTCAAGATTGGACGCTACGCACATTGAAAAAAGTGCCTTCCTATTTTTGGAAAGCGCCCAGTTCTATGTCAGGCAAGTATCATCCGGCCTGCTCAGGCGGCAAAGCTGGGCTAATTATTCACGTTAAACGGGCTGTTTATCTAGCTAACGATATCTGCATGGCTTGGGGGATATTTGACCTAGATCGAGACATAGTCATATCTTCTATAATTCTGCACGATATCGCTAAGCCTGCTCCTGGTCAGGCCTATGCATTACATATAAACCACCCTACCAATGCAAGGAATTATTTCGCAGACATAGATAAGGGAATGTATTTCGTTAAAGAGGTTGAAAAATGCGTGCAATGGCATATGGGACGTTGGTCTCCTCCTGGAATCAAAAAGCCCATGAAAGATTATACAGCTCTTGAATTAGCCGTTTTTACGGCGGACTATCTTTCTGCGTCAAAAGAGCTAGTGACCCCGAGGGATATGGACGTACGTGAGGCGGTAAAGAGCGGGATAAACGATAAATAAAGGTAAAAGATGCAAGAAAATAATAGTATGAAAGAGGTAGAAAAAAGTCGTCAAAAGATGATAGCCGGTCGTAATTCCGAGGATTTCACGAGTAAGCTGGAAAAAATATTCGATTTGCAAAAACAGTTTGGAAAGCAGTTTATCGATTTCGATAATCTCTCTGTCCAAGAAAAGGAAAAATGGACTAAAGAGCTTTTAATTGCGCTAATGAACGAGGGCTTCGAGGCATTGAATTGGACGAACGCCAAGCATTGGAAAAAACCCGTATATCCAATAAACAAAATGGAGCTTAAGTATGAGCTTATAGATATGCTGCATTTTCTGCTAAATCTGATGATACTCTGGGATATAACAGCAGAAGAATGCTTTTCTATGTATATGGCGAAAAATAAGGAAAACCATGAGCGACAAAAAAGGGGGTATTAGAGTGAAAAAAATAGTCAAACAGAAGCTTATAACAAGACCTAATAAAGACAATTTGAAGGAGGACCAGAAAAGGTTTTGCAAGGTCCTATGGGAGGCTATGAAACTGAGATGGCGCAAGCTCAACGATTATGGTAGAATCCAGGAATACTGTAAGTTTGGATCGCTTGGGGTTGTCGTAAGAATGTCGGATAAGATGGCGCGCATCGTCAATCTCACCCAGAAAATTGGCCAACCGAATAACGAGTCTTTGAGGGATTCGGCCATAGACTTGATAAACTATTCGGCAATTTTAGTCACGATGCTGGATGAGCAATCTGGAAAATAAAATTATAGGACAGAGCCAAAAAAGGAGGATACAATGGCGATGAAAAAGGCGGTGGTTAAGAAAGTGGCAAAAAAAATAGTAGTTAAAAAAGTAGTAAAGAAAGGGCAGGCAAAGGCCCCGATCAAAGAGACCAAGGAGAGCGCATTGTTGAAGTTGCTATTGGGCAAAGAGTTGCATACCGCGAAAGAGATTATCAAAAAGACAGGGTTTTCTCAAGCATCTTTGAACATGTATCTGTCTCAGGCGTATCTGGACAGGAAAAACAAACCCTATAAGATCGTTGCGGGGACCAAGGGCAAGGAACCGGCCTTTAGATACGTGGCAAAGGGAAAGAGCAAGGGGAAATAGCGCTGGTTGGTGAGAACAAAATTATAGAGAGTGGTATGCTGCTGAGCTTGAAAAAGCAGAGGCAGCATACCGAGTATGTATGTAAAGTACCTGGAGGGCTATGATGAAGGTTAAAATCCTGGGAGTGTACGGTTTTAAAAACGCCATGATAGGGATGCGCTATCCTAAAAACTCAGAGCATTTAAGCGACAGCATGGAGACTGATATAGGCAAAGAGGATTTAAAATTATTATTAAAGCTAAACAGAGCTGGCAGAGACCACAGGAAGGCTCTCAGGATGATCCATGTACAGGCGTCTGTATTCATGCCCATATCATGGTGGATCCAGTACGACACCTACAAGGTCGCGACCGTCGCGAACTCCAGGAGCCGCATGCACAAGATGGGATCGAGGCTGCTGACGGAGGAGGATTTTCATGTTGGGCACTGGACAAAGACAATGTCCCACGTACTGGAAGAGCTGAACAAGGACATAATCATCTGGCAGCGAAGAAGCGATAAGGCGGCATGGAGGCGGGTGATTGACCTGCTCCCGATGTCGTATATGCAGGAAAGAATGGTTGACCTGAACTATGAAACCCTGCTCAGCATCCTGGAGTCCCGCTACAACGAGAAGCTTCGTGGAGAGTGGCGGCTTTTTTGTGATTCGTTTCTCGGGTCTTGCCCTTGTCTGAAAGAACTTTGGGAAAGCCTTAAATAAATGTGTTAGTATGAAAAAAATTTTATTGGTGGATACAGATAGTAAAATACCAAATATAGCTCTTATGAAATTGGCTGCTATGTATAAAAATACAGGTTATAAAGTTAAATTGTTGAGGTTGAAAATGCACTATTATCCACCGAATAAGGCTAAGATAATTTTAGCACATGATTATAGTTTGACATGCGTCAGCACAGTTTTCACCCCAAATAAAGGCTTAGTTAAGGTTATAGGTAGTCCTGTTGTTATGGGTGGTACCGGAGAATCCTTAAGCGTGACCTTGCCTAAGTTAGTTGAAAAACAAAAGCCAGATTATTCAATTTATCCAGAATGTGATTATAGTATCGGTTTTATTTCCAGGGGCTGCCCAAATAAATGTTCATTTTGTTTTGTCCCAGAAAAAGAAGGAAAGCTAAGGCA
>JABMRN010000103.1 GCA_013202515.1 Candidatus Omnitrophota bacterium
AATCCGCTCACACTGACAATGGTGCCATCCGGCCTCATGAAATTTGTCTTTACAAGACAATTCTCCTCTGCGAACTTCATGATACCTTCGGGATTCATGCCCTCTTTAAAAAGCATCGCCGGCCCGACGGCTGCTATGGCCCATGCTAGTGTATCTGTGGCAATCGTTGCGTCTCCCTTACCCCTTTTCATGCCTCCGGTTTTTGCTGAATAGGTATTATCTTTAATCCATTTAAGTGTCTGGTCCCTGTTTTCTTTATAGATGTCTTTGCCAGTTATATCATAAAGCATATTGAAGAACGCGTATGCATCAAGATTATGTTCAGTCGAATACCAGTTAATATCCGGCCCCCCTTTAAGTCCGCCTTCGGAGTCTTTCTGGGAAATCAACCACTTAGCTATGTTCTCAGCCATCGACAGAAATCTCTTATCCCTAGCCTCCTCGGTATACTGAAGTGCGGCAATGCCTATCCAGACATTGGGTCCGACGTTAACGATATATTCGGCGGAATTACCGCTTGTAACATTATAGGCATTAGCATAGCCACCTTTTATTTTCTTAGCCCGCCTATTATAAAAAGAAAGTATCTTGGAGGCACGCTCGAAATTGCCAGAAAGCATAAAAACCTGACAGGCCAACGACTGATCATAGGTAAAACCCCAATTCTTTATGGAAGGGTCTCCTTCAAAACTCATAATAAGACCACTTACTTTATTCTGGTGAGTGCTGAACCATTGATTCATGTTCTTTAAGGTAGCATCTTCGAGTTTCTTTCTTTCTTGTTGCGTCTCGCGTAAAAGCTTATCGGCCTTTTCTTTTCGTTCTAAAACATTTTTTATTTTCTCTTCGAGTAATCCCTTATCGCGCTCGGCCGTGCTCAATTCTTCTTGGAGGCTTTCTCTTTCATCGGGTGTCATTTCGATAGTGACGGCTTCTGCCTGATCTAGGCGGGTATTTAGCTGTCTTATCAGATTTTCTTTTTCGCCCAATTCTTCGGTGAAAGAACTGTAACGCCGGTCTATCTTATCAAAACTCTGCCTGTAAATATCACTAACCTCCTGAATACCGTAGAATCTTTCTATGAGGGATCTATTTTTTGCTATAACCATCCTTGTGTGGTAATAGCTGACTCCAAGAAGGCATAAGAGAATTATTATCGAAATAGAGGCAGCCCTGGGAAACCACTTCATCCTGCGTGCGGCACCCACTATGGCTTTTTTATCTTTCTGGGAAATAGCTTCGTAAAAAACTCCCATATTAAGCTGCTTATGTCGGTGGTGTTCTTTTACCTCATGCCAGACAACGCAGACCTTTGCCTCGATGGGCCTGTAAGTAATAGGCATATTAACGTGGATATCGAATGAGGTTTTTTGATCGGTTATAAGCGAAATAAGCTCGCTATCGGGATCATTTACTCTTAAACACAGCCCACCCAGCGAAACATCGCAGGTAAAGGCCTGAATGAGCCTATGTTTACGCTTATCTTTTAAAAAAGGAATGAATATTTCGACGGGAAATATGGAATTTAGCCTGATGTACTGTCTCTTCTGGAGGAAGTCTTTTTTTTGCATGATTTGTATGCCGGCCGGCGCGCTTTAGAATTTCCCTTCAAAAAATACCCTAAATATACTTCTTGTATCAAGAACGGAAGTCCTCGTGGAAGGCCATCTGAGGTCGTAGACCCCTGGTCTTTCCTGCTGAATCCAGGCCTCGCCGAACTGAAGAACAAGCCTTTGGCCTTTCTTGAAGTTTACTCTCATCTGCGCATATATATTATGGTGGGGTTCATATTGCATATCAACAGCGTTTGTATCTATGGCCCGCCTAAGGTTGATTATTTTGGAACGGGAATATCCGGCATCAATAGTGACATTCTTTAAAACTTTCTGGCTAACTTCTATGGAATCATGCGTATGGTTATTATCATATAGTGCTGCGTAATTTCTGTTGCCGTTGGTCACGTGTTCGTATCTTATCCGTAAATCCTCTGTTGGCTTTATCGTCACTACTGCCTTCCATATGTTGTAATACTCATAAGGTGGCAGATCAAAAATATTCTGGTTATAAACCTGATTTATAAGGCGGTTAAAATCTTGGGCAACGGTCTCAGTCGTTACCAGCGTACTATATGCTACGCTATTCAATATCCCCCTTGGAAAATCCTGCGGATCGTTTGTTGCTTCATATATACCGTAAACACTTAATTTACCATCCAGCATATCTAACTTTGCCCCAGTAGAAAAGGTGTTTACGACAACTTCCTGACCGTCAAGCACCATGTAGTTTCGCAAAAATTCATCCCTGTATCTATCTCTAAATATAGGATCAAAATCACCTATAGAATCAGGGTACACCCTATTTAAGAACAGGCCTTTAAGCTGGAGATTCGGTACGGGATTGCTCACACCTTCGAGCCTGAATACATTCTCAACGAAATCGCTTGTATCGCTGGCATGGACATTTCTGAAATTAACATAAAGGTCAAAAAGTCTCTGGATTATATTTGCGCGAAAGTTAAACCCGAAGACATATCTGTTTATATCTATGCCATTGCCTATTCTTATTTCCTCGTCCTCCACTGAAATGGGATCAAACCAGATATGCCTTCCCCATTCCCTATCAGCGCGGGTATCTTTATAGTCGGCTAATGCCGCAAGAAAATCCCTTCCCATAAAGGCAAAATAGGTATCGTACTTAAACCTATAATTATCAGTCATGTCAAAAGATGTTTTCATTCCAAACTTGCCACCGTGGTCCCAATTTTCTTGATGGACGTAATTTGCGTGCTCCAACTCATTGGGGTGCTCTATTGCGTTATAGGTACCTACGTATTGCCCGTAAAGATCCATCCTCGGAAACCATCTGTATGCCACGTCAAAACCGAGCGCCTGGTTAGCCGCTCTTAAAATCTTTTTATCGAAACCCATTCTTGCCGTATAGGTTGAACCTACCTGTAAATTTTCAAAAGGAAAGAATTTTAACCTTATTGCAGCCGGAACGTTGTCGACCTCACCATAATACTGCCAAGGTGTCATGGGGGCTGCGACTGTCGCGTCTATTGTGGCTACATCCTTGCACTCATAGCCAAGGGTAATGCCTCTTAAGTAAGTAAGATAACGTCTGTTTGAATCCTCAGCAAACCATGCCAGGTCCCAGTTCCACTTTGCATCCTGAACGCCTACACTCAACCTCATGCCCGGATCATAGCTAAAAAGCCACGGGCTGGGTGCCCAATAAACGTGATTATTTGAAAGGTGAAGAGGGTCATCAGTAGTAAGGGCTTCTCTCTGATCTGCTATGGGAAACACCTTTATATATACTGGTTCTTCGTTATACTCCACCCATAGCCTTCTTACGGGCCTAAAGAAAGAGTCTATTTCTACGCTGCGGTTAGTTGAAAGAAAAAAAGGTGGCGGAGGATTTCCCGGCTGCCATATTAGCCCGGAATTTACCCTATCAGCGGTTACTTTATTCTGGATTACCTTTTGCTCTGAAGTACTAATAAAATTGCCGTTATACGTACGGAATGTCTCATTTATTGTTTTGCCGGTGTTTTCCCAGTACTTATATTTCACGTCTACCCGATCACCCCAAGCATTATAAACAGTCTCACTGCCGATACCGGTAAAAGACCATGGATCCATTACTATCTCAGTATAAGCGTTGAAAGGCGTGTTCGTATCGGTCTCTATTTCGAGCTGGTATCTGTCAAATATCCTTGGGTCATATGTATTTTCGTCAAGATCCCCTGATATGTAACGCCAGTTCTTTTCCTGCCAATCACCATTTGCCTCTTTCCATAAGAATTCCTCTGCGGTAATACCAAAACTCGCACCATAGGTACCTCTTATTTTAACCATTGACCTTGATTCATCGTAACCATAAGCTGTAACAAAAGAGGACGCCATCATAATGGATAAAAACAAACATATGATTCTTTTCATATACGCCTCCGGTATATTATTTTAATTTTATACGAATTATTGCAAAAATCCCGCTAAGCAACAAGAACCCGGCTGCAGCTATAGGATATATCGGGCTGGTGTCGCTTTTCTTTGTCCAAAGAGACTGAAGAATGTAATAAGCTTTTTTGGGAACCCTTTTTTCAATAGCTTTATTCTTTGTGCTTGTCTCAAGCCCCACCATGCCGAACCATTCTTCATTCATATTATTTTTTGCTTTTGCGTCAAAATAATAAGCAGTATTTGACCAATTGGCCTCTCTGTCATGCTTATTCCAACCGGGCCTATAATTGGGGTTGTGCTTCCACCATTCGTCACTCCACTCAAAAATAAAACCCCCAAGGCTGTTTCCGGCACCTGTTTTAGTACTCTCGTTCTGTACAATTTCCATCCATTGGAGTTTTAAAAAGAACGCCTGCCAATCCTCGGCCTCTTTTTTGCTTAACGCATCATACCTATCGCATCCGAATTCGATGAATACGTTGGGTTTCCCAAAATTCCTTTTGAGCCTCTTAAAATAGGTACCGAACGTCTTGCCCTGGTATATAATACCTCCGAGGATGTCAACGTCCGGACAAAGATCCTTTGCAATATAAATTGACGCAAGCTCTCCGTTGCCCATTACAACGGGGTGATTAGGATCAATCTCCTTAATGCTTTTTGCAATGTCGTTAACGAAACTATAATAAATCTTTGCCTTTGCTTCTCTTCTTGCGCGCGCATCGGGAAGGGCGTCTATTTCAGCGTTAGACCAGTCTCTTAATCCCCTGTCAAAGGAGTAGTTATTTTCGTTCCCCAGTATCCAGAAAAGTATACCGTCCTCGTCCTTGTAAGAGTTGACCATATCAAGGACCTCTTTCTTGACCCTTGCCCTTAAAACAGGATCCGAATAATTGGGGGGAGGCCAGTTCCAGTAGCCCAGATAATGTCCTAAGGCTGTCTTAATTCCAAATTTATTGAAAAGAGCCCTTATTACCACTTTTGTTTGTTTATCGTCTTTTCCGGCCTTGTAAAACCTAACGGCATTTACTCCCATCTTTTTCATGAGAGCACCATCCATAACCCATGGCTGGGAGTAGCTTGAAAAAATATCAAAATCAGACCCCTTGCCTACGGGAACATATTGATAGCAGACACCTTTAACAATAAAGGGCTCTCCCCCAACAGTGAGGCGCCAGCCTGACGGCGTATCCTTAACTACTACCGGACCATTAAGATTTCCCTTAGGTGTTTCAATAAGGTCTGCTACATAAGGGGCTGCCTTAACAGCACTACCAATAAAAAGTGCTATTGAGGCAATAAGGACAATATTTATAAGGAGTGATTTGGTTTTGTTCATATATTCCTCCGCTATTTAATGTAAAGGATCTACTAAATAAGGATCGACCTTGATATCAGATGCTAGTCTAAGCTTACTTTTCGTATGCGATTTCGTCGATATAGAATGTTGCGCCTTCCGGATTCTCCATTGCACTTAAAACAAAACAGAATCCACCTATTACGTTCGAAAGATCGTCATGCTCAAGATCAATTGTATATTTTTTCCAATCTTTGGTGAGGGCAATGGGGCCTATGCTGGCCGCAGTTGAATCGGAATATTCGCCTCCTATGCCTCCCATCTTAAACTCGGTAACAAGTTCACCGCCATTTTCGCCTTTGGCATAAAAGGTAAGCTTTTTAGCACCTGTCAGGTTGTAGCCGCCCTTTATGTTCCCCCAATTGTTGGCTGGTTCCTGCCAGTATACACCTGCCCATCCAGCGCCCTGCTTCTTCTTGGCAGTGTAAATAATACGTATGCATGTTCGGCGGGAATAGGCATTTTCGCTCCATCCATCGGCAAATTTAATATCTCCGTAGTCGCCCATCCATCCGGAGGGAATGAAATGATTTTTAAAATATCCTCTGTCTGCATAAACATAAAATTTCTTTACCCTTGCCATTGGAAGCTTTGACGGATCTTCTGCCTCGACTTCTTCTTTGTCTGTTTTTTCCATTCGTTCAAGCTGGCGTCTTTCACCCTCAGGTAGATCAAGCGTGTCTTTCCTCTGAGAACATGCTGAAAGTAAAAACGCTGCAAAAAAAGCTATCATCACAATTATTGATAATTTCCCTTTACTCACAAACATCCCCTTACCTCCGATTTGTTGTTGCCCTAAAATAATTCTTCAGCCTATAGTTACTTTTCGTACTTTATATCGTCTAGATAAAGCGTAAAACCCTGCGGATTGTCGCTTGCCTTAGCTGAAAAACAAAAACCTCCGCTTATGTACGAAAGATCGAGTCCCTTTAAAGGTATCTCATACTGCTTCCAATCTTTAGTCAGCGTAATTGGCCCTATGGAAGTAGAATCCGAATCAAAATACATGCCGTTTATGCCGCCAACCTTGAATTCACTTATGATCTCGCCACCTTCCTGGCCCCTGGCCCAGAAGGTAACCTTATTGTATCCTGTAAGATCATAGCCGCCCATTTGATCGCCCCAGTTATTAGGGGGATTCTGCCAAAAAATACCCATCCATCCGGCATTCTGCGCACCTTTGGCATTATAGGTAATCTTTAGGCATGAAGTACCGCTATGCGGATTATCCCTCGAGTTATCATCAAGTTGAATATCGCCGTAATCACCCATCCAGCCAGAAGGACAATAGTGATTATCCTCCGCCCATTTTTCGGTAAAAACATTAAAGACTTCTACCTGATTGCCTTCAGCCGTAACAGTACTGCTAACTTCGGCAACCGCCACTTCACCGGGTTCAAAATCCTCTGCCACTTGGGCAAAAACCGGCATA